>CAZZFT010000001.1:0-129060 GCA_964653555.1 uncultured Spirochaetales bacterium
CTTCCCGGAAGACTCCGACTACACGATCACCCAGGCGCCGCGCATCGTGAAGGGAAAGGTGATCATCGGCAACGGCGGCGCCGAGTTCGGCGTGCGCGGCTACGTCTCCGCCTACGACGCTGAGAGCGGCGAGCAGGTGTGGCGCTTCTACACGGTGCCGGGAGATCCGGCGCTTCCCTACGAGCAGCCCGAGCTGGCCTGGGCCGCGAAGACCTGGGACGCCAGCGCCGAGTACTGGAAGATCGGCGGCGGGGGCACGGTGTGGAACTCCGTGTCCTACGACCCGGGCCTCGACCTCCTCTACGTCGGCACGGGCAACGGCTCTCCCTGGAGCCGGTACGTGCGCAGCCCGGGCGGCGGCGACAACCTGTTCGTGTGCTCGATCCTGGCGCTGCGCCCCGACACGGGGGAGCTCGTCTGGTACTACCAGACCACGCCGGGCGACAACTGGGACTACACCTCCACCCAGGATCTCGTGCTCGCCGACCTCGAGATCGGCGGCAAGCCGCGCAAGGTGCTGCTGCACGCGCCGAAGAACGGCTTCTTCTACGTGATCGACCGCATCACCGGCGTGCCGATCTCCGCCGAGCCCTTCGCCGAGGTCACCTGGGCCTACGGGATCGACCCGGTGAGCTGGCGCCCGGTGGAGGTGCCGGACCTCGACTACCGCCAGCGCGTGGTGACGATCAAGCCCTCGCCCCACGGCGCGCACAACTGGCAGTCGATGTCCTTCAATCCCAAGACGGGCCTCGTCTACATCCCGGTCCACGAGGTCCCCTACTTCTTCCACATCGATCCGGACTGGAAGTTCCAGAAGGGCACCTGGAACCTGGGCTACGACTTCACCGTCGCCGACTCCTTCCCGCGCGAGTTCGTGTCCGGACACCTGCTCGCCTGGGATCCGGTGGCGCAGAAGGAGGTGTGGCGCGTCCCGTACGCCGGTCCGTGGAACGGGGGCACGCTCACGACCGCGGGCAACCTCGTGTTCCAGGGCACCGCCCGCGGCGCCTTCGCCGCGTACCGGGCGACCGACGGAAAGCGCCTGTGGGAGACGCCCGCCGGCACGGGCATCGTCGCGGCGCCCGTCACCTACGAGCTCGACGGCGAGCAGTACGTGGCCGTGATGGCGGGCTGGGGCGGCGCCTTCGCACTCGCCGCCGGTGACGCCGCCGCGGCGGCGGGCGTCTCGCGCGAGACCAATCAGGGTCGGCTCCTCGTGTTCAAGCTCGGCGGCACCGCGACGGTTCCCGTGCACGAGGCGGCGGAGCGCGAGGTCGTGCCGATCCCCAGCCGTTTCGACGCCGCCACCGTGAAGCGCGGCAGCGATCTCTTCCACCGCTGGTGCGGAACCTGTCATGGACCCGGCGCGGTGAGCGGCGGCGTCCTGCCGGACCTGCGCAAGTCCGATCCGTCGGTGTACGGGTCCTACGACGCGATCGTGCTGCGCGGCGCGCGTCTGGCGAAGGGAATGCCGCGACTGGACGCCTACCTCGACCGCGATGACGTCGCGTACATCCGCGCCTACGTGCTGACGCGGCGGGCGGCGCTCGTCGCGGAGGGCGGAGCCCCCTGACGCGCAACGCCACGCCCGCGGAGGCGCTCGCGGCCTTCCGCCCCGCTACCCGCGCCTGGTTCGAGGCGAGCTTCGCGAAGGCGACGCCGGTGCAGAGCGAGGGCTGGCGCCGGATCGCGGCGGGTGAGCACGCGCTGCTGTGCGCGCCGACGGGCAGCGGCAAGACGCTCGCCGCCTTCCTCTCCTGCATCGACCGCCTGACGCCGCTGCCCGCCGGCGCGGAACCCGGCGTTCGGGCGCTGTACGTGTCGCCGCTGAAGGCGCTGGTCGCGGACATCGAGCGCAACCTGCGCGCGCCCCTGGCCGGCGTGTGGCGCGAGGCGGCGTCGCGCGGAGGGGAGGCCGTGCGCGGTCCGCGCGTCGCCGTGCGCACCGGCGACACGACCCCGCGCGAGCGACGCGCCCAGGCGCGCAATCCGGCCGAGATCCTGGTCACGACTCCCGAGTCGCTGTACCTGATCCTCGGCTCCCAGCAGCGCGCCGCGCTCGCGACGGTCGAGACGGTGATCGTCGACGAGATCCACGCGCTCGCCCCCACCAAGCGCGGGGCCCATCTCGCCCTCTCCCTCGAGCGTGTCGCGGCTCTCGCCGGGCGCGATCCCCAGCGCATCGGACTGTCGGCCACGGCGCGTCCTCTCGACGAGGTGGCGCGCTTCCTGGGCGGCGACCGGCCGGTGGCGATCGTCGATGCGGCCGATCCACCGCTTCTCGACCTCGCGATCTGCGTGCCGGTGAGCGACATGACGCGCCCGGGCTCCGAAGCGCCGGAGACGACGGCGGCAGAGGGGCTCGCCGCCGAGTCGGGGGGGCTGTGGGCGGCGATCGTCCCCGAGCTGCTGGCGCAGATCCGCGCTCACACCAGCACGATCGTGTTCACCAACAGCCGCGGCCTGTGCGAGCGGCTGGCCCGACGCCTGAACGACCTCGCCGGCGAGGACCTCGTTCGCGCCCACCACGGCAGCGTCGCCCACGCCAGGCGCCGGGAGATCGAGGAGGCGCTGAAGGCGGGCGCCCTGCGCGCGATCGTCGCCACCAGCTCCCTCGAGCTGGGCATCGACATGGGCGCCGTCGACCTGGTGCTGCTGGTGGAGTCGCCGGGAGCCGTCTCGCGCGGACTGCAGCGCGTCGGCCGCGCCGGCCATCGCGTCGGCATTCCGAGCCGGGGCCGGATCTATCCCAAGCACCGCGGCGACCTGCTCGAGGCGACGGTGGTCGCCGAAGGCATGGAGCGCGGGGCCGTCGAGCCGATCGCGGTGCCCCGCAACCCGCTCGACGTGCTGGCCCAGCAGGTCGTCGCGATCGGCGCCGCCTCGCCGGTCTCCGTCGCGGAGCTGGAGGGGCTCGTCCGGCGCACCTGGAGCTACCGCGATCTCTCGCGCGAGGCGCTGGTGTCCGTTCTGGACATGCTGGCGGGCCGCTACCCGTCCACCGACTTCGGGGAGCTGCGCGCCCGGATCCGCTGGGACCGCGCGCGCGATCGCATCGAGGCGCTGCCCGGGAGCCGCGTCCTGGCCCTGGTGTCGGGGGGGACGATCCCCGACCGGGGTCTCTACCCGGTGCACCGCGGCGCCGACGGTCCGCGGGTCGGCGAGCTGGACGAGGAGATGGTGAACGAGACGCGCCCTGGGGAGATCGTCACCCTGGGCGCCAGCTCCTGGCGGGTGGAGGAGATCACGCGTGATCGCGTGCTGGTGTCGCCGGCGCCGGGCGAGGCCGGCAAGCTCCCCTTCTGGCGTGGCGACGGTCCCGGGCGACCGATCGAGCTGGGCCGCGCGCTCGGCGCCTTCCTGCGCGAGCTGGACGCGTGCTGCGGCGGCTCCGGTGCAGTCGATTCGGACCGCGCGCGGCGTTGGCTGCGAGAGCGCTATCGCCTCGACGAGGGCGCGGCGCGCAACCTGGTGGACTACGTGCTGGAGCAGCGCGAGGCTGGCGCGCTGCCGACCGACCGCTCGATCGTGGCGGAGCGCTTTCGCGACGAGCTGGGCGACTGGCGCGTCTGCATCCTGTCGCCCTTCGGCGCGCGCCTGCACGCACCCTGGGCGCTCGCGATCGAGGCCGGGCTCTCCGCCGAGTCGGGCGTCGCGGTGCAGGCGATCTGGAGCGACGACGGGATCGCGCTGCGCCTTCCCGACGCCGACGCCCCGCCGCCGACGAGCTCGCTGCTGCCCGATCCCGACGCGCTGGAGGATCGAGTGGTGGCGCAGCTCGCCGGCTCCCCGCTGTTCGCCGGGCAGTTCCGCGAGAACGCCGCGCGTGCGCTGCTCCTGCCGCGCCGACGGCCGGGCGCACGCACACCGCTGTGGAGCCAGCGGCTGCGCGCCCAGAACCTGCTCGCCGTCGCGCGCGAGTTCCCCTCGTTTCCGATCGTGCTCGAGACCTATCGCTCCTGCCTCCAGGACGTGTTCGACGTGCCGGGGCTCGTGCGGCTGCTGCGGGAGGTGCGCGAAGGAGACGTGCGGGTGACGGAGGTGGAGACGCGGCGGGCGTCGCCCTTCGCCCGCTCGCTCGTCTTCGCCTACACCGCGGCCTATCTCTACCAGGGCGATACGCCGGTCGCCGAGCGCCGCGTCCAGGCGCTGAGCCTCGATCGCGCGATGCTGCGCGACCTGCTCGGGCCCGAGGCGCTGCGCGGCCTGCTCGACGCGAAAGTGATCGCAGCGGTCGAGGCGGAGCTCCAGGGCCGCTCCCCCGAGCGGCGCGCGCGCAGTGCCGAGGCGCTGCACGATCTGCTGCGCCGGCGCGGCGACCTCGCCGCCGGCGAGGCGGCGGCGGGCTGCGCGGGCGACGCGAGGCGCTGGCTGGGCGAGCTCGAGGACACCCAGCGCGCCGCGCGGATCGCCCTCGCCGGCGAGATCCGCTGGATCGCCGCCGAAGACGCCGGCCTGTACCGCGACGCCTTCGGCGCCCTCGCGCCGCCCGGTCTGCCCGAGGCCTTTCTCGCGGCGGCCCCGCATCCGCTGGAGCAGGTGCTGACACGCTTCGCGCGCGGGCGCGGGCCCTTCGCCGCCGCCGACGTCGCGACGCGCTACGGGCTGACTCCCGCGCAGGTGACGCCGATCCTCGAGGCGCTGGTCGCGCGCGATCGGCTGCTCGCCGGGGAGTTCGATCCGCGCCGGCGCGCGGGAGAGAGCGAGTGGTGCGATCCCGAGGTGCTGCGCCGCCTGCGGCGGCGCACGCTGGCCGTGCTGCGCGCCGAGGTGGCTCCCGTGGAGGGCGCGGTGCTCGCCCGCTTCCTGCCGCGCTGGCAGGGCGTGGGCGACGCGCGCGGCGGCGAGACCCGGCTGCGCGCGGCGCTCGAAGCGCTCGAGGGCTGCCCGCTCGCCTTCTCCGAGCTCGAACGCGTGGTCCTCCCGGCGCGGGTGCGCGACTACGAACCGGGGGCGCTCGACGGCCTGGGCGCGCGCGGCGAGTGGGTGTGGATCGGCGACGGGGCGCTCGGGGCGCGCGACGGACGCCTGGCGCTGTTCCGCCGCGAGCGCGTGTCGTGGCTGGCGGAGCCGCGGCCTCTGCCCGAGTCAGCGGGCGCGCTGCACCGGGCGTTGCTCGAGCGACTGCTTGCGCGCGGCGCCTGCTTCACGGGCGAGCTCGTCGGCGGCGGAAACACGGCCGACGTGCTCGCGGCGCTGTGGGACCTGACGTGGTGGGGACAGATCACCAACGACACCTTCGCCGCGCTGCGGGCGCTCGCCTCGGGCGCGGCGCGGCGGACCTCCCGGCCCCGACGACGCGGCCGGGCGGCGGCGAGGGGTCCGGGCGCGCTGGCCGGGCGCTGGTCGGCGGTGGCGCCGCTGTTCGCCAATCCCGTAGCGCCGACGCGCCGCGCTCACGCGCGCGCGCTGATGCTGCTCGAGCGCTACGGAGTCGCGAGCCGCGCTGCGGCCGCCGCGGAGGACCTGCCGGGCGGGTTCGCCGCCGTCTACCCGATCTACCGCGAGATGGAGGAGGCCGGCCAGCTGCGGCGTGGGCACTTCGTGGACGCCCTCCCGGGCGCCCAGTTCGCCAGTCCCGGTGCCGTCGACCGTCTGCGCGCGGCGCGCGGCGAGGATCGGAGGCGCGTCGTGCTGCTGCTCGGCGCGACCGATCCGGCGCAGCCCTTCGGGTCCCTGCTCCCGTGGCCGGTTGCGCGCTCGACCGAGGCCGCTCCGCGGCGCAGCGTCGGCGCCAGCGCCGTGCTGGTGGACGGTCGGCTCGTGCTCCACCTCGATCGCCCGGGGCACGGCGTGTGGACCTTCCCGGCGCCGGACACGGCGCGCGACGAGCGGGAGCTGGAGGCCGCCGCGCGGGCGCTGCGCGAGCTCTTCCGGCAGCGGCGTCGCGCGAGTCTGCGGATCGAGTGCATCGATGGAGAGTCGGCGCCGCGCTCCCCGCTCGCGCCCGCCTTCCTGCGCGCGGGGTTCCGTGCCGACTACCGGGCGCTGGTTCTCGACCGCAGCGACGCACGCTGAGCCCGTCCTATACTCGGCCGCCCGAAAACGGGAGGACTCGATGCGTCACCGGAGTGCGCTTCTCGCCGCGGGTCTCGTCGCGATCGCGGCCTGCGGGACGCCGGTCCCGCCGCCGCCGACCGCGGACTCGGCCACCGAGCGGCAGACGACGAGCGGTCGCGTCGTCGGCTTCGTCGACGACGCGGGCAACCGGGTCTGGCTCGGGATTCCCTACGCGGCACCGCCGACGGGCGAGCGGCGCTGGCGCGCGCCGGCCGCGCCCGAGCGGTGGGCCGGAGTGCGCGAGGCGCTGGCCTTCGGCCCGCGCTGTCCGCAGCTCGCCAGCCGCCTCGACTCGAAGGCGCCGCCGCGCACCGTGCTCGGAGCGGAGGACTGTCTCTCGCTCAACATCTGGGCGCCGGCCGACACCGGGGGCGCCCCCCTGCCGGTCATGGTCTGGATCCACGGCGGCGGCAACGTGGCCGGCGGCAGCGACTTCTACGACGGCGCCGCCTTCGCGGCGCAGCAAAGGGTCGTGCTGGTCAGCGTGAACTACCGGCTCGGTCCGCTCGGGTGGCTGCGCCACGCGTCGCTCCGCGAGGGGGCTGGCTTCGAGGAGGAGTCGGGGAACTTCGGCACCCTCGACCTGATCCATGCGCTCGGCTGGGTGCGCGACAACATCTCCGCCTTCGGTGGCGATCCCGACGCCGTGACGATCTTCGGAGAGAGCGCCGGGGCCCGGAACGTGGTCTCCCTGCTGCTCGCGCCCGGGGCCTACGGCCTGTTCCACGGCGCGATCGCGGAGAGCGGCGGGACCCGTTCGAGCGGCCTGGACGAGGCCGAGGCCTTCGTCGACGCTCCGACGCCGGGCGACGCCGACAGCTCCGGCGAGCTGCTGCTGCGCCTGCTCGAGGCCGACGGGGCGGGGGACCGCGAGGCGACGAAGGCCCGTCTCGCCGCGATGTCGAGTCGCGAGACCGCCGACTACCTGCGCGGGAAGAGCCCCACCGCGCTGCTGGCCGCCTACGAGGAGAACGGGGTCGGCTCGGGCCTGTACACGCTCCCTCAGCTGTTCCGAGACGGAATCGTCCTGCCGAAGGTCGAGTTCCTCGACGCCTTCGCCACCGGAGACTACGCGCGGGTCCCGGTGATCCTCGGCAGCAACCGCGACGAGGACAAGCTGTTCATGTTCGCCTCGCCGCTGTACGTGCGGCGGTTCCTGGGCATTCCGCGCCTGCGCGACCCCGAGGCCTACGAGCGCGAGGCGAGCTACCGCTCGCGCTTCTGGAAGGCGAACGGCGTCGACGAGCCGGCGGCGCTGCTGCGGCGTCTGCAGGGACCCAGCGTGTTCGCCTACCGCTTCGACTGGGACGAGCAGCCGAGCATCCTGGGCGCCGATCTGGGCGAGATGCTCGGCGCCGCCCACTTCATGGAGGTTCCCTTCGTCTTCGCGCACTGGCAGCTCGGACCCAACACCGACCTCCTCTTCGACGAGGACAACGCGCCGGGTCGGGAGGCCGTGTCTCATGCCATGCAGTCCTACTGGGCGGAGTTCGCCTGGACCGGTCGCCCGGGCAAGGGCCGCGGGGGGGACCTGCCCGCCTGGTCGCCCTGGGATCCGAGCGCGCCGACCGCCGACAAGTACATCGTCTTCGACACGCCGCAGGACGGCGGCATCCGCATGGCCCACGAGGTGCAGAGCAACGAAGCGCTGTTCGCCGAGCTCGCCCGGGACACCGCCTACGACGAGCACGCCCGCTGCGCGCTCTTCGCCGAATGGGTCCGCTCGGTGCCGCGGGTGGCTCCGCGAAGCGGCTCGCTCGGCTGCGACGTTCCAGCCGTCGCGAGCGGGGAGTAGCGCCTACAGGCGCGCGCCGGAGGCGAAGGACTAGGCCGGCCGGCCCAGGCCCTCACCGATGTGCTCGCCCAGGTCGTCGCGAAAGCTCTTCACCTTGAAGGCGATGGCGATTCGCAGCGCGCCCGTGAGGATCGCCCAGGACGCGATCACGTAGACCACGGAGATCGCGCCGGACAACGGCTGGAAGAAGATCAGCAGCCCGAACAGGATCGAGAGTCCGCCCGTCAGGTAGAGCATCCACTCCTGCTCGGTCAGCTTGCGGATCTTGAAGCCGAGACCGACGCACACCCCGCCGATCAGGAGGGCGGTGAACGCCACGGTGTAGACGAAGACGGTCATCGTGAGGGCGGGGTGCAGGAGCAGATAGCCGCCGAGGGCGATGCCCAGCGCACCCATCGCCAGCATCAGCCACCACCCGTCCTTCTCCCGGTGCGCGATCGCGGCGAACAGGTTCGCGACGCCGTCCACCAGCAGGGCGGCGGCGAAGAAGATCGCCAGCACCAGGAGCGCCGCACCCGGGTTCAGGAAGGCCAGCACGCCGAAGGCGACACTGGCGATTCCGCCGATCAGGAACACCCACCAGTTTCGCTTGCAGAGTGCCTGCACGGTGCGCAGGGCGGGGGCTGCGGGGGTGTCCGTCGAGGCCATGATCCCTCCGATCGGCCGGGCCGAGCCGACCCGGCGCTCTTGATGGCGTTCTTCGCGGGCCATCCTATCAGAAGTTTCTGGGCTCCAGCGCCCGCTTCCGCGTGCTCGTTGCCTGCGGGTTGCGTCTCGGCGAGGTGACGAAGATCACCCAAGCTGGCCGGCCGGCCGGCCGTAGAGGGGGCGAACGCGCCATTCCCGGCGCGGTGGGAGACGATCATGCGCGACGGAATGACGCGGCGCCGGGATCTCGGTCCCCAGGCGCCGCGCGGCGTGAACGGCTGGTCGGCGACGCTGGTGGAGGTGGCGGGCGGAGCCGAGGGCAACGAGTACCCGGTCGAGGGGGAGCGGGTGGTGCTGGGGCGCGGGCCGGACGTGGACCTGGCCTTCGAGGACGATCTGATGTCCGCCCAGCACGCGGTCTTCGAGCACTCGCGAGGCGCCTTCAGCGTCACGGACCTCGACAGCACCAACGGCACCCGTGTCAACGGAGCAGCGGTCACGACGCGCGCGCTGGCGCATGGCGACCGGATCGAGATCGGGCGCCACGTCTTCCACCTGCTTTTGGAGAAGCGCGACAAACCGCCCCGCACCTGGGTGATCGACGAGTAGGTTCCGAACGTGAGCGAGCCGACGACTCGCAAGATCGGCCGCTACGAGGTGGAGCGGGAGCTCGCCGAGGGCGGCATGGGGGTGGTGTATCTGGCGCTCCAGCCGGAGCTGGAGCGCCCGGTCGTGCTCAAGCGCAAGCGCCGCGACCTGGACGGCGACGAGGAGGCCGACGAGCGCTTCCTGCGCGAGGCGCGCAGCGCCGCTGCCATCCACCATCCCAACGTGGTCGCCGTGTACGACTGCTTCGCCTGGCGCGGGGAGCCCTACATCGTCAGCGAGTACGTGGACGGGATCGACGCCGCGAGCGCGCTGGCGAAGGCGGGGCCCCTGCCGCCGCGGATCGCGACGCTGCTCGCCCTGGAGATCGTCCGCGGCCTCGAAGAGCTGCACGGGCGCGGTCTGGTGCACCGCGACCTCAAGCCCGACAACGTGCTGCTCGGCCGCGGCGGGGAGGTGAAGATCGCCGACTTCGGCATCGCGCACGATCCCCGAGGCCCGTCGCTCACGCGCACCGGCATCGCGCTCGGCACGCCTCCCTACATGTCACCCGAGCAGCTGCGCGGCGAACGGGTCGACTTCCGCTCGGATCTGTTCGCCCTGGGCGTCGTGCTGTACGAGCTGCTCGCGGGGACCACGCCCTTTGCAGCCCCCGATCCCGACGACGAGAAGGCGGAGCCTTCCCAGCTGCTGCGCATCGAGCGGGGACACCTCCGGTCGCTGGGCCGCGCGGCCCCCGGCACGCCGCGTGCGATCGTCCGGATCGCGCACCGCCTGCTGCGCGCCAAGCCGAAGCAGCGCTTCGCCTCCACCGCCGAGCTGCGCAGGCGGCTCGAGCGCTACCTGGGCGTCAGCGCGCCGGCCGAGACGAGGCGCGAGATCGCCGCCTGGCTGGCGGAGGGTCGGGTCCTCCCGGCGCGCGGCAAGACCCGACGGGCGTCGCCCGAGGAGCTGCCGGATCCCGCCCGCTCACGCGTGCGGAGCGGGCTGCGCTGGGCCCTGGCCGCGGCCGTCGCCGCGCTGCTCGCGACGCTGGTCCTGCGCTACCCGGATCTGCCCGTCGCATCCGCCGAGTGGACCGCGCTGACCCGGCCCTGGAGCCCCCAAGAGGCGCTGACCGTCACGGGACGGAGTCCGGGAAGCGCTCCCGAAGCATCGCCCAGCCGTCGTCCATCCAGCGCAGATCGGCCTTGAGGCGCGCGATGCGCCAGCCGTCGGCGGTGCGCCTCAGCTCGGCGTCGTAGACCACGCCGACCGTGATCACCCGAGGCCCGTCGGGTCGCGCGAACAACCCCGGCACGTGGCCGTAGCAGTGGCTGCGCGCCCGGTCGCCGTCGAGCTCGATCAGGATGTTGGCGAGCAGGTGCTGGGTGCTCCCGGGCTCCTGTCCCGCGAGCGCGGCCAGCAAGCCGTCGACGAACTCCCTTCGTCCCGAATAACGGCCCAGCGGGCCGTAGTCCGCTTCGACGTCGTCGATCAGGCAGCTCTCGAGAAGCGCACGCTCGACGCGGTCGAGGCCGAGCGCATAGCGGTGCTGTACGTCGCGGATCGCTTCGCGGTCCGCGAGATCGCGCAGGATTTCTCGATCGCTTCGTGTCATGTCTCCCTCGGACTCGCCTTCGGCGCCGGACGCGCGGCGGGGACCCACTCAGGGCCCTCGTAGATCGGGTTGGACCGGCTCCCGCCCGCTCAGCAACGCGTCGATCCGCGCCGAGATCATCTCCCGCGTCTCGTCGTGGGTGAGGATCAGGAAGCGTTTTTCGCGAATCGCCTCCAGCACCGCCTGGGCCACCTCGTCGGGTGCGATCCCCGTCTCGACCGCCCTGCGGGATTCCTCCGCGAGGCGCTGGAGGAGCGGATCCGACGGGGCCTCGGGCCGATCCGGGTGCCCCGGTCGGGTTCGGGGGCCGTCGAGGATCGACGTGCGCACGTAGTGGGGGCACAGCAAGGAGACCCGGATCGGCGCGCCCACCAGGGAGAGGTCGTGGTGCAGGCACTCGGTGAGCGCGACCACCGCGTGCTTCGAGACGACATAGGGCGCAAAGAGCATCGTCGAAGTCAGGCCGGCGATCGAGGCCGTGTTCACGACGTGCGCGCGCTCGCCGCGCTCGACCATGCGCGGCACGAAGGCGCGAATCCCGTGCAGGACGCCGCGGAAGTTCACGTCGAGGGACTCGCTCCAGTCCGCCTCGTCGATCTCCCAGACCCACCCGCCCGCGGAGGCGACACCGGCGTTGTTGCAGAGAACGTCGACGTCGCCAAAGGCGCTCCACACCGAGGCCGCCAGGCTCTCGACGTCCCCGGCATTCGAGACGTCGGCCCCCACGGCCAGCACCTCCCGACCTTCCGCGCGCAGCTCGGCGGCCGCGTGCTCCAGGGGCTCGCGCCGCAGGTCCGAGAGGACGACGCGCATGCCTTCCGCGGCGAAGCGCCGGGCCAGCGCCAGACCGATGCCGCTCGCGGCTCCCGTCACCACCGCGACCTTACCTGCGAGTTCGCGCACGCCGTCTCCTCCCGGCCGACCTCCCCGGTTGACTCCGAGATCCGCTCCGTGCATATATGTACACGAACGTGCCAAAAAATTATATGGGGGCTCTCACGATGGCGGTGTCGGCGACGAGATCGATGGACGTGCTGGCCGTACCGGGGGTCCGGGCACAGTGGGGCGCAGCCCACTACCTCGCGTTCATCGGGGGTGTGATGCTGGTCCTCCAGGGGTGGACCTACGGCGCCTGGCTCGTGGCGGGCCCGTACACCGTCACCGAGTTCAAGACGCCCGGCTCCTTGAACTGGTGGGCGGCCCGCTGCTACGAGGTCGCCTTCGGGACGTTCTTCTTCTGCCTGCTCTTCTGGGTGGCGCGTCGCTGCATTCGGGAGCGGCGCTTCACCTTCGACGCGAAGCTGATGCTGGCCGGCTGGTCGGTGATCTGGCTGGACGCCTGGACCAACATCCTCGCGCCCATCTGGCTGTACAGCTCGAACTGGGTGAATCTGAACAACCCGCTCTCGGGCTTTCCTCTTCCGGTGAACCCGGACATAGGGCGGCTGCCGTTTCCGCTGCTCTTCCACACGTTCTGCTATCCGCTGACCAACCTGGGTGCGGGGCTGCTCGTGTGCGGAATCATGGGCTCGCTCCGCTCCCGCTGGCCTTCGATCAGCGTCGCGCGCATGCTCGGCATCGCCGTCCTGGTGGGGATCGCCTTCGACCTGGCCTTCGAGATTCCGATGTTCAAGCTCCGCCTCTGGGCGTTCCCGGGTACCCCGGATCAGCTCGCTCTGTTCAGTGGCAACAGCACCAAGTTCCCGATCTGGGAGATGATTCCGGCGGGGATCGGATTTGCCTCGTTCGGCGCTCTACGCTTCTTCAAGGACGACAAGGGCCGCGAGCTGACCGAGCGCGGTCTCGAGGCGCACGCCCCGTGGAAGCGTACGGTTATCTCGACGGTAGCCGTGGTGGGCGCGGTGAACATCGTCTGGCTCGTCTGTACGACGGGACAGGCGCTCGTCGGCTTCTTCTCCGCGCCCTACAAGCCGCTGCCCGCCTACCTGGTGAACGACATGTGCGATGCTCCGCTCCTGGAGGGCAGTCGGGTGACCGGCACCCGTTACGGTCCCTGCCCCGAGAAGGGCTTCTCCATGCCGATCCGCGACCTGCCCGGACCGGCGCCGGGCTCGCCCTACGACTCCTACTGAGGGGATCCGAGCGGGCTCGGACCCTCGTCGAGCCCGTCGCCCATCCACGCGCGGACGAGCACGGGGGGCCGGGCCGTGCCGCGGCGCGCGTGATTGAGCACCTCGACGTCGGTGAAGCCCGTTCGTCCGCCCGCGCGGGCGGGTCCGATCCCCTGGACCAGCAGACTACCGCTCGACTCGTAGACCGCGCCGTCGACGACCTGCGACTCGATCTCGAGGCGCGAGCCGTCGGCGAGGCGAGCGCTCGAGCTGACGCCCCGGAAGCTCAGGCCATCGACCTCCTGGTGCACCAGGATGTCGATGTCGCGCAGCGCCTCCGGGCGCCCGTTGCGAACCACATAGCCGGCGCGATTCACCCTTCCCTTGTCGCTCACGTACGCCGCGAGGCTGAAGCAGAGCTCGGGGCCGACCGTCCCGACGCACCACCGGGACGCGAGCACCGTGGACCAGTGCCGGATTCCCCAGGAGCGGTCGCGATGGAAGAAGCCGTCGATCTCCCAGCGGCGGGGGCCGAGTTGCAGCCCTCCCCGTACGCGACCCGATAGCTCGAAGTGCTCCGGTGCGATGGTATCTCGGCCGTCACCGTGGCCGACCAGGTCCCAGTAGCGGAAGCGCGGGTGGAAGTCTTCGAACGCCAGGTCGATCTGGCAGGCGCCCTCGTCGACGCGCAGACCCACGCCTCCATTCCACACGACGCGGTGTCGGGGGCCGAGGCCGAAGGCATTGCCGAGCCGGTCTGCGTCGGCGAGGGGGACGTGCTCCCGCGCGTAGCGATAGCGCGGTCCTGTCGCTGAGACGATCTGGCATGCCACGGTTCCGGTGCCGCGGTTTGGCTCGTGATGCATGCGGTAGAAGCCGCCGATTCGCTGGGCCGAGTCGTACCAGACCAGGAGCGGGCACTCGTGCCAGGCCGGATCGTCACTCACGGGATGGGGAAGATCGTCGGCCTCCGCGTAGGTGCCGGGGGCTGCATCGCTCATCGGTCTCCTGCTCGGTTCACGCGGGAGCCCGCACCAGACGGCGCACGATTCCGGAGTCGCCGTCGAGCTCGACCCAATCGCCCGTGCGGAGCCGATGGGTGGCGTCGCCGGCATTGACCACCGCAGGCACGCCCAGCTCCCGCGCGACGATCGCCCCGTGGCTGATCGCGCTGCCGATGTCGATCACCACGCCCGCGGCGATCACGAACAGGGCCGCCCAGCTGGGGTCGGTGGTTTCGCAGATGAGGATCTCGCCCGGCTCGAGCTTGGCGGTGGTCGGGTCGATGACCACCCGGGCCCGACCCCGCACCAGACCGCCGCCGGCTCCCAGGCCATAGAACTCGATCGGCTCTGTCGCGTCGTGGACCGGGCCGCGGGGAAGGGGTTCGGGCACGCCGGTCCAGGTCGCCGGCAGCGTGAGCCGCCGGTACTCGTCGTAGCGGCCGCGCCGGTACGTCACCGCCGCGCGCAGGTCGAGAGGCCGCGGGTCCAGCAGCTCCGCGAGCGTCGCGAAGAACACGTCGTCGGGCGCGTCGAGGGTACCTTGCGACGCCAGGATCTCACCGAGACGGCGCGCCGCAGCGCGCGCCACGTCGGCCGCCTGGAGGTAGCTGGCCTTGCCGCGCTCGCGGCGCGGGACGAGCCACCCGGCGAGGGCCAGAGCGGTGCGCGCCCCCGGCCGGACGCGGGAGGGCAGGGCGGCCAGCAGCCGCCGGCGCGCGTCGGTGCCTCGCGCGTGCTGCCGGCGGCTCGCCTCGAGCGGGCTCTTCGAGGTCTCCAGGCTCGCGAAGGTGCGCAGCAGCTCCGCCAGGGGCGCGGGGTCTTCCCGCCACGTGTGGGTGGAGAGCTGTCCCTCGACCGGACCGTGGAAGCCGAAGTCCGCGACGAAGCTCTCGAGGGGCTCGACGCCGCGGGCCACCTGCCACATGCGGCGAGCCATGTCGGCCTCTTCGACGGAGCCGAATCCCGCTAGAGCCCGGGCCGCCAGGTCGGTCTCGCCGACGCGCGCCCCGAACCGGCGCACCTGGTCGAAGACGCCGGCCGCTGCCATCGACACCACCGTGTGTGCTCTCATCACCTCGCGGTGACGATCGCCGGCCTGGCGCAGGAGGTCTCGCGCAGACTCGGCGCTCGCGCCCGCGGCGCGCCCGATCGAGCGGCGCCACCACTCATCGGTGTCGGAGCGCAGGCGGTCGATCCTACGGGGCGCCCGCGCGAGGGCCAAGGGGGCGCGCGCGGCGATCGCGGGATAGCGGCGGCGGGTGGGTCGGCGGTCGGCGTCGGGACGCACGCTGCCCAGCACCTGACGCTCGATGTCGTCGGCGCTCACTCCCGGGGTGCGATCGGCGACCTGCCTCAGCGTGTCGACGTTCGAGGCCGCGCGTCCGAAGAAGATCGCCATGTGACGCTCCTCGACGCGCGCACGCATCGCCACCTCGCCGCGGGCGAACAGGCCCATGTCGAAGAAGGCGAGCCGACAGGCTGTCTCCGTGGCCTCGAAGAAGTAGGTCCAGGAGAGCGGTGTGCTGACCCCCGGGAAGGCCTCGGCCACGTTCCCGGAGGACCAGGCGACGTGGGGATCACACACGGGGGTGTGGATCGGGTCGATCACGGAGTCTTCTTCTTGAAGAGCAGGTTCCCGAACATGGCGAAGTGGCCGGTCGTCATGCCCCCGTCCACCGAGATCACCTGTCCCGTGATGAAGCGGGCGCCGTCGCTGGCGAGCCAGGCGACCAGCTCGGCGACCTCCTCGACGCGGCCTAGGCGGCCCATCGGCGTCATCCCTTCCATGAATTCCCACATCTCGGGCGTCACCATCGACTCGGCGAGCTCCGTGTGCAGAAGACCCGGCTCGATCACGTTGCAGCGCACGCGGCGCGCCGCGAGCTCGAGCGCCGCTACGCGCGTGATCATCTCCAGCGCGGCCTTGGCGGTGATGTAGGCGGCGATCAGGGGCGTTGGCTCCTTCGCCGTGGTGGAGCTGATGTTCAGGATCACTCCGTCACCGCGCGCCGCCATCCCCGCACCGAACCCCTGCATGAGACGGCACGCCGCCCAGAAGCCGACCTCGAGCGTCCGCTCGAACTCCGCGCGCGGAGTCTCGAGGAACGGCATCATGCGCTCCTCGGCGGCCGCGTTGTTGACCAGCACGTCGATGCGGCCCGCCGTCGCGATCAGGTCCTCGACGCGGGTCGGGTCCGTGAGATCGGCGGGCAGGGGACGCGCGCGATCGCCCGCCTCGGCAATCTCCTGCGCGACCCGCCGGAGGGCGTCCTCCCCGCGAGCGACGAGGATCACATCCGCGCCCGCAGCGGCGAGGCGCCGCGCGATCGCTCGGCCGATCCCCCGGCTCGCGCCCGTGACCAGCGCAACCTTGTCCGCCAGCATCCGATCGCCCATGCGCTGCTTCCCAGCCCGGGACGCCGGCTTCGCCCGCGCCCGGGCCGTTTATGTTACATACGTGCCGATTCGAAAGCGATCGGGAAGTGCGGGCGGGGCATGGGCCGACCCCGGCTTCCGGCGAGGCCACCCAGCCGGGCTGGGCAGCGGGAGAGGGGGAGCGATGGACACGCGAGACCAGCTCGAGATTCGCGAGGTCCTGGCGCGATACGGATTCGTCGTCGACGACCGCGACTGGGGTGGCTTCGAGCAGGTCTTCACGGAGGATGGCGAGTGCGATCTCACCGCCTGGCAAGTGCCCCTGATGCGCGGTCTGGACGCGATCCGCGAGACCTACGCGGACATCCAGCACCCCGAGGCCCATTGCACGATGAACGTGATCGTGACCGAGACCTCGCCCGACACGGCGCGCGTGCGCAGCAAGATCCTGGCCGTGAGACCGGATCGGCGCGTGGAGACGGCCGAATACCACGACGAGGTGCGGCGCACGGCTGCGGGCTGGCGCATCGCCCGACGGATCGTCGTGCCGAAGCTCTCGACCGACTCCTGGGATGTCTCCAAAGGTCAGGCGCCTGAATCCGCCGGATCGGACCGCTAGGGCCCGGCGGTCCCGCCGTCGGAGGGCGGGCTGCCGGCTCGACGGAAGTGCGGAATCACCTCGCTGGCGAAGAGTTCGAGGTGCTCGTCCATCCGGCGGGTGGGGAAGCCGGGGGGCACCGTCCAGGAGAAGTACCGCTCGACGGGATTGTGCTCGAGGTAGCGACGCAGAGTGTGCACGCCCTCGGCGGGGGTCACGACCTTGAGCAGCCCGGAGGCCTCCAGGCTCCGCTCGTCGACGACGTCCGGCAGCGGTCGCTGGCCCGCCTCGGACAGCCAGCGGTTGTAGGAGCGCAGCTGGTAGATGGCGTGAGGCGCCAGCTCGCGCCACGTGCGCTCGGGATCCCGCGAGACGAACAGCCACATGTGCCCGCCCGCGAGCCGGCCCGAGCCGGGATCCCGGTCGGCCGCCGCCAGGGCCTCGCGATAGACCTCGATCTGGGCCTTCATCGGTCCGGTTCCGACGTAGCCGTCTCCGAGCCGTGCCGCGCGACGCGGACCGGCCTTCGCGAAGCCGCCGACCCAGATCGGGGGACGGGGCTCCTGAACCGGACGCGGCACGAGCTTCACGCCGTCCAGACGATGGTGGCGTCCGTGGAAGCCGAGAGTCTCGCCCTCCCAGAGGCGCCGGATGATTTGGAGTCCCTCGTCGGTACGGCTGCCCCGCTCGCTGCGGGGCACTCCCAGACCGTCGAACTCGCAAGGGCGGTAGCCGACGCCGACACCGAGCTCGAAGCGTCCGCCGGAGAGAATGTCGACGGTGGCGCCGTCCTCGGCGACCCGCACGGGATGGTGCAGTGGGAGCAACAGAACCGCCGTGCCGATGCGGATCCGCTCGGTGCGGGCGGCGACGGCAGCGGCCAGCGGGAGGGTCGAGGGTGCGTGACCGTCCTCGCAGAAGTGGTGCTCGGTGAGCCAGACATCGTCGTAGCCGATGCTCTCCGCCCAGCGGATCTGGTCCAGCATGTCGGCGTAGAGGCGCTGGAAGGGCTGGTGCCACTCGGAGGGGTTGCGCAGCGAGTACCAGAGTCCGAAGCGGAGCGGGCGTTGCGCGCGGAGCACCTCGGTCACGGTCCCTCCCCTCGGCTCCGTCGGGCTGCCCACTCCTGGCGCCGGCCGATTCCCGGCGTCGTGCGCGCGCCGCGCCGCTCAGGCGTGGCGCGCGAGCCAGTCGCGGAGGATCCCGATGTAGCGCTCGGGGTGATCGACGGTGACCGAGTGGCTCACTCCGTCGATCTCCCCGTACTCCGCGCGCGGGACCGCCGCCGCCAGCTGCTGCGCGTGCTTGCGCGGGACCAGCAGGTCGGCGGTTCCCCACAGCGCCAGCAGCGGGACCTGGATCCGACCCAGCTCTTCGTCCGAGAGCGAGTGGTTCAGATCGACGTCGACCTGACGGAGGAAGGCATCGCGGTCGAAGGTCGCCGCGAGACCCTTGCCGACCAGGTCGATCTGCTCGCCCATCGCCTCGAGCGTCTCGTTCGAGAAGGACATGAACGACATCAGCTTGAACTGCATCTCCCAGCCGCAGGTCTGGACCAGCTCCTTCCAGAACCCGAACTGGCGGCGCAGGTGCTCGTCGACGCGTGCCCAGCACGAGGCCGTGCTCAGCGAGATCAGCCGCTCGGGATGGCGGAGCGCGATCTGCAGCGCCACGCAGCCGCCGAGAGAGAATCCGGCCGCCTGGACGCGGTCCACGTCGAAGGCGTCGAGGACCGCGACCGCGTCGTCGGCGATCCGGGCGCTGTCGTAGGGAACCTTCGCGCGCTCGGCGTCCCCGACGTCGCGGGAGTCGAAGGTGAAGATCCGATACCGGTCTGCGAGCCCCATCACCGTCGGGCTCCACATCGAGCGTGGCATGGTCGTCCCGGCGATCAACAGGACGGGCGGTCCGCCGGGATTGCCCGACTCCTCGCCCACGATGCGAAGCCCGTCCGAGGTCGTGACCTCCACGATTGCCATCTTTCATCCTCCCGATCCTTCGAGCGGAAGCCGCTTCAGAGGATCTCGAGCTTACGTCCGGCGAGCATCCCGCCGTCTACCACGTGTGCTTCGCCCGTCACGAAGGCCGCGTCGTCCGAGGCCAGGTAGGCGATCGACCCGGCGATCTCTTCGGGGACCGCGTTGCGGCCGAGCGGATGGACTGAGCGGCCCGACTCGAGCACCTTCGCGCCCATCTCGGGGCCGACGATCGCATCCATGAAGCGCGTCACCACGCCGCCGGGACACACGGCGTTCACGCGCACGGTCGGTGCGAACTCCATCGCCGCCGATCGCGTCATCGAGACCACGGCTCCCTTCGTGCCGGAGTAGAGCACGTCCATCGGCGTCCCCAGCAGGGCGGCCACCGAAGCCACGTTCACGATCGCGCCACCCCCCGTCTCGATCATTCGGGGAGCGGCGACGGCCATGCCGTAGAGGACGCCCTTCACGTTGATGGCGAGCAGCCGGTCGATGGTCTCCTCGTCCAGCGCGGCGAGGGGCGAGAAGACGCCGACGCCGGCGTTGTTCACGAGAACGTGGAAGCCGCCCAGCTCGCGGGCCGCGCGCTCGATCAGCGCCTCGACGTCGGAACGCACCGCGACGTTCGCAGGTACCGCGATCGCGCGGCCACCGGCCTCCTCGATCGAGGCGGCGACGTCCTTCGCGCGGCCTTCGTCAACGTCGGACACGGCCACCCGGGCGCCTTCGGCCGCCAGACGCCGCGCCGACGCGGCGCCGATTCCCGAGCCCGCCCCCGTGATCACGGCCACGCGACCTTCGAAACGCATCATGGCGGACTCCTGCAGCGAGAGCCGCGGTCGCGACTCAGCGGCCTTGGTAGTGGGGGGCTCGCTTCTCCTTGAAGGCGGCGATCGCCTCGAGGAGATCGTCGGAGCCCAGGGAGATGATCTCCTGGGTGAAGGACAGGTCCAGCACCTCGCTGGCGCGGTGCTGGAGCACCCGGTTCAAGGCCCGCTTGGTGCCCTGCACCGCGAGGGGCGGGAGCGCCGCGATCCGCTCGGCGAGGGCGCGCGCCACCGGCAGCGCGTCCTCGGGGTGCTCGACCAGGTCCGTGACCATTCCCCACTGGTGGGCGAGATCGGCCGGCACCGGGTCGCCAGTCAGCAGGTGGCGCTTCGCGACCAGCATGCCCGCCGAGGAGGGCCATGCGAAGCATCCGCCGTCTCCGGCGACGAGTCCGATCGCCACGTGGGGATCGGAGATACGGGCGGAGCGCGCAGCGACGACGGCGTCGCACGAGAGCACGATCGATGCGGCCAGGCCGATCGCGTCGCCATGAAGCGCGACGACGATCGGCTGGGGGAGGTCGAGGAGCGCCCCGACGAGCTCGCGGCCGTCGTCGGTGATGCGCAGCCGGTTCGCGACGCTCCGGTGGCACTCCTCCATCAGCTCGAAGTCGCCCCCGGCCGAGAACACCTTGCCCGTCGAGGCCAGCACGATCGCGCGCAGATCCCGCTGGCCGCGCAGGTCGCGGAGGACCGCGGTGAACTCGACGTGGGCGGCTGCGTCGAAGCGGTTGAGCAGCTGGGGCCGGGTCAGCGTGAGCTCGGCGATGTCGTCTCGCCGCTCGATCGAGAAGCACCGGTACGCGGGCATGCAGCGAATTATGCAACTCAGCGCACGAAATTTCCAGCACCGGCGTTGGGAGGCGGTGGGGACCCGGATCCGGGGCCGCGGGTCAGCGAAGCGCCTCGGGGAGAGCGCTCGCGTCGAGCAGCTGATCGAACAGGCCTTCCTCACGGGCCTCCTTCTCGATCAAGCGAGCGGTGAGGGCCTGGATCTGGAGCATCGTGCGGGCGTGCTCGCGCAGCTTCTTGCGGTCGGCGGCGCGCGTGTCGTTCAGGGCGCGGGTCAGCCAGGTGTGCGCCTGGTCGGCCGCCCGCTGGGCGATCGCGCTCACGCGCAACAGGATGTCCTGGACCGCGGGATGATCGGTCCGGAAGGCGTGGATTCCCATCCACGACCCCTGGTTGAAGACGAGCTGGTCCACCAGGAACTCGTTCCAGGAGCTGTCGGCGCGCAGCGCGCCGAGCAGCGCCGTGAGGGCGCCGTGGCTCGACGGAGGACCGCGCCGTGTGCTCGCGAGCTGCTTCGCGAGTGACGTCACGAGCTCGTGGCGATCCGCCGCATCGCGGATCAGGTGGCTCTTCCACTCGGGATCGGCGACCTCGGACGCCATTCGCAGCACCGCGTCGCGCGCGGCGCTCTGGAGCTCGTCGATCAGCGAGAGCATGTACAGCTCTTCCTCGTTCGCGCCCGCCAGATCGCGAACCGGCTCCTGGAGAACGATCGCCCGACTCCTCCCCGGCTCGCGCCGCAGATAGCCCTTGCGCTCCAGGGTCTTCAGCATGCGATGCGCGCCGGAGGGCGAGCCGAGGCGGCACGCCCCGGCGAGCTCCTCGGTGGTGGGTGCGAAGCCGTGCTCGTCGATGTGCTTGCGCAGGTAGGTCAGCACGTCCGCCTGGCGGGCGGTGAGCGACCCGCCCGGGCGCTCGGCACGTCGCGAGCGGGATTCTCCGCGGGCCTCGGCCTTTCGAGTTGATTTATGGGAAATCATTTCACTAAAATACCGAAGATCGATAGCTTATGTGAAATTTTATACATGTGCCACGCCGGGTCGTCCCGGCCTCGCCAGGAGGATGCGCACGCGATGAAGGTGGGACTCTTCTACTTCCCGGCGATCGGCAGCGGTGACCCCCTGGCCTACGAGCGGCGGAACATCGGGAATGATCCGGAGCAGTACGCCTACCTCCTCGAGGACCTGCGGCTCCAGACCCAGCTCGCCGAGGAGCACGGCTTCCACGGGGTCTACTTCGCCGAACACCACTTCGACACCGAGGGCTTCGAGCTCTGTCACAACCCGCTGCTCTTCGGCGCCTGGGTCGCGAAGCACACCGAGCGGATCAAGGTCGGTCAACTGGGCCTGGTGTTGCCCGCGTGGAATCCACTGCGCCTCGCGGAGGACTTCGCCGTCCTCTCCTACATCTTCCCAGAACGCTTCGAGCTCGGCTTCGCCCGTGGCTTCCAGACGCGCGAGGTGGCGCCCCTGGCTGCCGCGCACCAGATCGAGGGCGCGCTGTCGGACATGAGCGAGGCGGACCAGCGAAACCGTCGCCTCTTCCTGGAGCACTACGAGATCCTGATGAAGGCGCTTCGCGAGAAGCTCTTCCACTACGCCGGGGAGTTCAACACGGTCCCGCCGAAGGGGCTCGCGTGGACGAATCCGGCGACCCGGAACTTCGGGGGTGGGGTCGACTCCAGCGGAACGCTCACCGACATCGGCACCATCCCCCCGCTCGAGGGAGCTATGCCCCAGCGCTGGCAGGCATTCTCGTTCTCGCCGGAGACGATGGAGTGGGCCGCGCGCGAGGGAATGAACCTGGCCATGTTCGAGGTCAAGCCGGAATCCCAGCGCAGGTACCAGCAGGTATTCATGGAAGAGGCCAACCGGCACGGTCGCAATCTCCGCTTCGGCGAGGGGATCAGCTACACGCGGGGCTTGCTCTGCCTGGAGGACGGCGATCGGGCGCGGTCGATCGACAAGGCTGCTTGCGACAAGGTCTGGGGAGAATGGTTCTCGGGCACCGGCTTCACCAACGCCTTCGCGCTCCCCGAAGACGACCTGCCGCTCCCCTACACCTACGAGATGCTCGCGGAGCGCGGCTTCAACTTCGTCGGAACCCCCGACGACGTCACGCGCTGCCTCGAGAAGCTCGTGAAGAACACGAACCTCGAGTACTTCAATCTGCACATCCAGACGGGTGCCGTGCCGCGAGACGTGCTGCTCGAGTCGATCGACTTGTTCGCCCGCAAGGTTCTGCCGCGATTCGACTTCGAACCGCTCAAGGCCTAGCGAAGTCACCCAGAGATCCGGAGGACGAGGCAGTGAAGTTCAGTCTCTTCTACTTCCCGCAGCTCGGTGGCGGGGATCCGACCAGCTACGACCGCAAGATGATCGGGAAGGACCCCGCCCAGTTCAGGCACCTCTTCGAGGACGTCCGGTGGCAGGCCCAGATGGCCGACGAGGCGGGCTTCCACGGCTGTTACTTCGCCGAGCACCACTTCGACGTCGAAGGCTTCGAAGCGTCGCCCAATCCGCTGCTCTTCGACCTGTTCGTCGGCCTCCACACCCAGCGGCTCCGGGTCGGACAGCTCGGCCTGCAGCTGCCGGCGTGGAATCCGATCCGGCTCGCCGAGGACATCGCGACCCTGACCTACTTCCTCGGCGACCGGCTAGAGCTGGGGTTCGTCCGCGGTTTCCAGAGCCGCGAGATCGCGCCGTTGGCCGCCGCGCACCAGGTCGAAGGCGCGATGTCCGACCGCAGCCAGGCGGACCAGCGCAACCGCAGGCTCTTCCAGGAGAACTACGAGATCCTGATGAAGGCGCTCACCGAGGACTTCATCTCCCACGACGGGGAGTTCCACCAGATCCCTCCGAAGGGGCTGAAGTGGATGAACCCGGCGACGCAGAAGTACGGTGGCGGGGTGGCCCCGGATGGATCGGTGACGCACCTGGGCGTCGTTCCCAAGCCGAAGGGCCGTGTGCTTCCCCAGCGCTGGCAGGCGTTCTCCTTCTCCGAGGAGACCTTGCGCTGGGCGGGCCGGCAGGGCATGAACCTCGCCCTGGGCGAGGTCAAGCCGCCGCGCATGAAGGAGATCCAGGACCTGTTCCAGGAGGAATCCGAGAAGGGGGGACGGACGCTCGCGTGGGGCGAGGGCGTCGGCTACCTGCGGCACATGCTCTGCCTGCCCGATGGCGCCGAAGCGCGACGCCTCGATGCCGCCGGCTCCGAGTATTTGTGGGGTCAGTGGTTCGCGGGGACAGGCTTCACCGAGCTGTTCCGTTTGCCGGAGGACGATCCGACGAAGATGCTCTCGTACTCCTACGAGCTGCTCCACGACCGGGGCTGGTCCTTCGCCGGCGATCCGGACCACGTCACGCGCTGCATCGAGAAGCTGCTCCAAGCGAGCAACTGCGAGCACGTGTTCCTCCAGTCGATGACCGGTGTCATCCCCAGCGATGCGCTGAAGCGCTCGATGGAGCTCTTCGTCGAGAAGGTGATGCCGCGCTTCGACGTCGAGGGACCCGAGGACTAGCGGTCCAGAGGCGGGGGATCGCGGTCGGCTCCGGAAGCGACGCTCAATCGGGGCACCACCTCCTCCACGAAGAGTTCGAGGCTCCTCCAGCCGAGCTCGGGGGCGAGCCCGGCCATGAGCGGGCTGAGCACCACGGTTCCCTGGGGCGGCAGCGTCGCGATCCGATCTGCGCACGCTTCGGGCGTGAGCACCTCGTACATCCCCGACTCGCGGAGCGCGGTGGCATCGCTGATCGGGGCGTAGGGACCGCGCACGCCCGCTTCGTGCATCCAGCGTCCGTAGCTGTTCGCCTCGTGCAGAGCGTGGGGCACGATCCGACGCCAGTCCTCCTCCGGATCCCGAGAGACGTGGAGGAAGATCGGGCCTGCGATGAACTCGATCCGGGGCGGCCGGCCGATCTTCGCGCACTCGTCCCGATAGGCCTCCCGCAGCCCGGGATCGGGACCACCGGGGAAGAAGCCATCGCCGATCCGCGCGGCGCGGCGCGCCGCCGCCTCGCTATTGCCGCCCAGGAGCAGCGGGGGCCCCGGCCGCTGGTGCGGGCGGGGTGTCACGCGGGCGGTGACGCCTTCCCAAGCGAAGGGCTCTCCCCGCCACGCGTGACGCAGAGCCTCGACGCCCGCGCGCATGCGCGAGGGCCTCTCCCGGAGCTCGCGTCCGAACATCGCGAACTCCGGCTCCCGGTAGCCCGCCGCCAGCACGAGGTCGACTCGACCACGACTGACGAGATCGAGCACCGCGATGTCCTCCGCGAGGCGCAGGGGGTGGTGGAGGGGCAGGATCAGCGCGGAGAACAGAAGCCTTATGCGTGACGTGCGAGCGGCCAGCGCCGAGGCCAGCACGAGCGGGGAGGGGCAATAGCCGTCCTCGGCGCCGTGATGCTCGTTGAAGAGGAACCAATCGAAGCAGTCGTGGTCGTCAGCCCAGGTCGCTTGCTCGAGTGCCGCGGCATAGAGCGCGTCGTCTCCCGCTCCGAAGGCCGGCGAGCGGAGGTCGTAGCGCAACGCGATTTTCGGTGTGCGTCGGTTCATGCTTCCCGTCTGCGGATAATTATGCGACATTTCGTCTCGTAACGGCGAGGATCCGTTGGCCCCCGTGGGGAAAGGGGGTTCAGAGCCTCGCGGCAGGCGCGGTCCGTGCGGCTGCGGAGAGCGATATGGCCACGTCCTCGGACCGATCGCGCGGCGGGCGCCGCCGAAGCGCCAAGTCCGGCAAGGGGGCCTCCAACCCCGACGAGCGCCGCGGCCGCCCGCGCCAGGGCAAGGCGGTGGCGCGGGACCTGCCGCGCGACGAGGAGATCATCAAGATCGCCGCGGAGATCTTCTATCGGCAGGGCTTCGCGGGGACGACGCTCGACGACATCGCCCGCGACGCCGGGATCGTCAAGGGCAGCCTGTATCACTACTTCGATTCGAAAGAAGAGATCTACGAGCGGCTGATGAACAACGTCGTCGGCACGCTCGACGTGCGCGAGGAGCTGTCTCGCAACGTGCCGGCCGACGAACGGCTGCTGCATATCCTCCGCGCCCGGCTCGTCCAGACGACCTCGCATCCCACCGAGGTCGGCTTGATCAGCCGACAGCTGATCCGAATGGACGGACCCGTGGGAGAGTGGGCGCGGACGCTCCGACGCGAGAACTTCTCGGTTCTGCGCGAGCTCATCGTGCAGGGACAGCGCGATGGATGCTTCCGACCCGGAGATCCGGACATCCTGGCGGCGACCATCATGGGTCTGCTGACCCAGGTCTGCGATTGGTATCGACCGGACGGTCGCGTGAATCGCGAATCGCTGATCGAGGAGATGGCGAAGTTCGTGGTCGGCGCACTGCGCGATTCCCGGCGAGCCGTGGATCAGGCGAAATCGTGATGGACGCCCTGACGGCCATGGAGACCGCTCGCGCGATCCGGTACCTGAAGCCGGATCCGGTTCCGGACGAGCTCCTGCGCAGGCTCGTCCACACCGCCACGCGCGCCTCGAGCCCCGGAAACAGCCAGAACTGGGAATTCGTGATCCTGCGGGAACGCTCCAAGAAGGTGCGCATCGCGAAGGCGATCCGCGAGGGGAGCCCGACTCCCCCGGACGCGAGCCAGGCCGATCCGGTCACCCGCCGCATGATTCGCGGCGCGATGCATCTGATCGACCGCTTCGCCGAGATGCCGGTGATCGTGTTCGTGTGCGGTCGCAATGCCTATCCACCAGGAGCTCCCCTCCAGCGCTTCGTCTGGTCCACGGTGTATCCCGCCGCGCAGAATCTGATCGTCGCAGCGCGCGCCCTGGGCCTGGGCAGTGCGTTCACGACGCTGCACGAGTTCGCGGGGCCTACGATCCGCGACACCCTGGCGATTCCCGAGGACGTGCTGCTCGGGGTGACGATCCCCGTGGGCTTTCCCGATCGGCCCTTCGGGCCGGTCGCGCGGAAGCCGATCGACGACGTCCTTCACTGGGACGGGTGGTAGGGCCCGTCCATCCCTTCAGGACTTCAGGAGGAACGAAGCATGCGAGCCGCCTACGTCTCCAAGATGGGGCTTCCGGACCCTCTCGAGGGCCTCGTGATCGGGGAGCGCCCCGAACCCTCTCCGCCCGCTGGCTGGGAGATCGTGGAGGTCGAGAGCGCGTCGCTCAATCGCCACGACCTGTGGCTGCTCAAAGGCGTGTCCGTCGTTCCGGTGACGCCACCGGTGATCCTGGGATGCGACGGTGCGGGACGACACGGCGGCGAAGAGGTCGTCCTCTACCCGGTGCTCGGTCACGGACCCGATTTCTACATGCTGACCGACGGGGTGGATGGCACCTTCGCGCCGCGGGTCGCCGTGCCTCCCTCCAGCCTGGTTCGCAAGCCCGCGAACCTCTCCTTCGACGAAGCCTCGTGTCTGCCCACGGCGTACCTGACCGCCTGGAGCGCGCTGGTGACGAAGGCGCGTCTGCGAGCCGGAGAACGCCTGCTCGTCCAAGGGGTGAGTGGCGGGCTCTCGAACGCCTGCATCTTGCTCGGCAAGGCGCTGGGCGCCCACGTGACGGCGACTTCCTCGCGCGGCGACGCACTCGACTTCGCTCGATCCCTCGGTGCGGACGTGGCGGTGCCGTCGGGCGAGACCCTCGACGAGAGCGTGGACGTCGTCATCGACTCGGTCGGGGCGAAGACCTGGTCCCACTCGATCGGATCCCTGGGCTACGGCGGGCGCATGGTGGTGCTCGGCGCCACCACCGGGATCGACGCCCCCGCCGAGATCCGTTTCATCTTCCGCAAGGACCTCACGGTGATGGGACACAAGATGGGCACCCTCGAGGAGTTCCGGGCGCTCTGCGCCTTCGTCGAGGAGAAAGGCGTCCATCCCGTCATCGCCCGTGTGTACGAGAACCTGGAGGGGGTGCGCGACGCGCTGAAGCAGATGGCCGAGGGAAGCCCGCTCGGAAAGCTCGTCGTCCGTCCGCGCTGATCGCGCGGCTCACGGTCGCGGCGGTCGGAGAGCCGCGGGCGGGACGCCCGTCAGCACTCGCGAGGCCTCCCGGCTCGTGAACAGGGGAAGCAGAGGAGGGATCGGCTCGCCCTGGGCCGCTCGCTCGGCGATCCGGACGTAGCCTTCGGTCAACGCATCGCGAGGGCTCGAAGGGTCGTGTGCCCGCCCGTTCCGCAACACGTCGTCGCTCCGGCCGAGGTGGAGCAGGTCGAAGAGCAGCCGCTGCCGCGCGGCGACGGCCCGCGGAAAGTCCGCGAGGATCCGCAGCTCCACGGAGACGCCCTGCGGATACAGCCCGAGCGCGGCATAGAGCGCACCGAGCCGCTCCAGGGCGGGTAGGCGCACCCGCGGATCCCGGACGCTGCTGGCGGCGAGGATCTCCGGAAAGTCGCCGGGCGCGAGCCCGTGGCCGGCCGCCCAGTCGGGTCGCTCACGAATCACCGCTTCCGCGTCGAAGCCGCGGTCGGGATCGAAGGGGATCCCCTCTCGAAGATAGTAGGCGGAGGCCCGCGCCAGGTCTTCGCGTCCTTCCACGCGGCGCACGTAGACGGCACTGGTCAGGTTGCGAAAGACGCACACCCAGTCGGGCGCACCCTCGAGCAGCGGCGTCGTGTAGCGAGCCGGCAGGTGCGGATCGCGCACCTGGGGCAGTCCCACGCCGACAAAGAGGTCCACGTCCCGGCTTCGCAGGACGTCCAGATACCCCTCTCCCGTGGCGGTGCTCCGCGCGCGCATGACCGCTTCGTAGTCGTCCAGGAGTCGTCGCGGCGGGAAGTTCAGGGTTCCGTTGACGAAGGTCTGGATGCGGGGCGCGAGCCAGTAGCCGAGGAAGCCCCCGAGGTAGTAGTTGCTGAACACGAGCCCGGACAGCGTCGCGTCCTGCAGGAACCAGACCGCCTCCGCGTGGTAGCGATCGGCGGCGTAGGGCGTGGTGAGGAAAGCCGATAGCTGGGTGGGCACACCCAGGCGCGTAGGCTTGAGGCCGCCCCAGATCGGAGCCGCTACGAGCAGCGCTGCGAGGGCCAGGGTACATCCCCAGCGGAGCAGCGGGCGCCGAGGTGCGGATCGCGCGTCGCCACCGCCTGGACCGAGGGTCAACGGCAGCAGCACCGCGAAGACGGCCAGCCAGTGCAGGCGGATCGCCACGGCCATCGCGGCGGCGGCGGTCACGGCGAGCGCCAGCAGCACGGGCTCGTCGCGGACGACCGGCCGCGCCGACCGATCGCGCGCGAAGCGCAGCAGCAGGGTCCCTCCCGCGGCGGCCACGCCGACCAGCAGAGCGTCGGCGATCAGCCAGGCGAGTAGGCTCATGCGGGTGGCCGCCGCCGGCAGCGCGAACGGGTCGAAGGCCGTCCACTCGTCGCGCACCATCGGCAGGCGGGCGTCGACAAGGGGCGACAGCGGTGCGAGGTGCTGCGCGATGCCGCGCGGGTTGAGCAGGGCGAGGACCAGCCCGAGGGCGAGCGCGAAGCCGACCCGCCGCGCCCGAGCCACGGTCGCGTCCCGGGCCGCGATCGCGCCGGCACGGTGCTCCAGGCCTGCGCGCAGCAGCAGCCCCGCCACTCCCGCGGCGATCAGGATCGGCGCGAGCAAGAACCCGGCATGGGCGTTCGCGCCGAGAACCATCAGCACGCAGGCCGCGGCGACGCGCCCACGGGACGGAGGCTCGGGGCGCGCGAGCAGGAGCGCGTAGGTCCCGAGCGTCACCAGGATCGTGACGAGCTCCGGACGCAGCTGGACCAGCCGGTACCAGGACACGGCCAGGAAGGCTCCGGTCGCCAGGGCCGCGGCGGGTGGGTTCGCGCGGCTGGCGCGCCAGGCCAGGTGGGCGACGAGGGCGATGATCGCGAGCACCAGGGCGGTGTGCACGACCCGCAGCCCCTGGAAGCCGGCGAGGGAGAGGACCCCGTCGGCCGCGACGTCGAACAGCCAAGAGGCCGGCTCCGGTGCGCCGAGGGGAGTCGCGAGCAGGGGATCTCGGGGGAGCCACGGACCCTCGCTCGCATAGCTCCTGCCCAGCGCGAGGTGCCACCAGAGGTCGTCGGTCGCGATCGGCGCACCGGTGACCACGAGCACCAGCGCGATCCAGGCCAGCAGCAGAAGGAGCGAGACCACCGCCGACAACGGTACGCGGCGTCGGTGAGCGGATCGGCTCAGCGGGACGGCACGCACGCCTCGAGGATCTCCCGAAGACCCTGCTCGACGGCGGGGTCGTCGCTGAGGGCATCGATCACGGCCGCCTGCGCCGCTTCACGCGCCGGGAGCCCCGCCGAGACGAGCTTGCCCGCCGCCACCAGCAGACGCGTTGACGCCACCTCGCGCAGCAGACTGCCGTCGAGCCGGCGGATGGATCGCGCCAGGACCACGAGCTGCGCAGCGGTCGTCCGATCGATTCCCGATTCGCTGCACACGACCTCGATCTCGATCTCCTCCGGCGGAAAGTCGAACTCGATGGCCACCAACCGCTGGCGTGTCGATTCCTTGAGCTCCTTGAGGACGCTCTGGTAGCCGGGATTGTAGGAGAGGACGAGACCGAAACCGGGACTCGCGTCGAGCGTGATGCCGAGTCGCTCGATCGGCAGCTGTCGCCGGTGATCGGCGAGCGGGTGCAGGACGACCACCGTGTCCTGGCGCGCCTCCACCACTTCGTCCAGGTAGCAGAGGGCTCCCTCCTTGACGGCTCGGGTGAGCGGACCGTCCTCCCAGACCGTCTCGCCTCCCTTCAGGAGGAAGCGACCCACGAGGTCCGCCGCGGAGAGGTCCTCATGACACGCGACGGTGATCAGGGGGCGGCCCAGCTCGTGCGCCATCGCCTCGACGAAGCGCGTCTTGCCGCAGCCGGTCGGCCCCTTCAGGAGCACTGCGAGTCCCGAACCGATGGCGGCTCGGAAGATGCGGTCCTCATTGCGCACGTTGACGTAGTACGGACGCGAAGGCGATCCGCTCATCGGTCCCCTCTCAGGCGGCCACCCGCCGGCCGCGACCCTCGGCGAGGGCATGGCGCATTAGGGCGGGAAGGCGATCCACGAGCTGCGAGAGCTGGCTCGCGCTCGCGTGGGCGGCGCTGCCGAACACGCGCTGCAGCCCAGCGTCGGTCTCAGCGGAGCCCAGGCTGAGACAGAGGCACGCGACGCCCCGGGAGCGCGCCTCTTCGAGCGCCCGCCGCGCGTCCGCCTCGGCGTAGCCACCCTCGTAGTCGATGTCGAAGGCGAAGCCGTCCGACAGGACGAGCAGAAGTCGCTCCCGCGTCCCGGCCTCGTCGAAGAGCACCGTGGAGGCGTGGCGGACGGCGGCTCCCAGGCGTGTGAAGCCCTCGCTGCGCACGCGCAGCAGCCGCTCGATGCCGGCCGCCGGCGAGTGCTCCAGGAACGAGAGCAGGCGCTCGAGCCGCACGGCGCTGCGCCCTTGGGAACGGAAGGCGTAGGCGGCGACGGAAACACCGAGTGAGGAGAACGCCCGGATCAGCCGGGCTGCCGCATCGGCCTGCACCTCGAGGACGGGTCGGCCGGAGGGCGACGGATCCGACGTCGACCCGGAGACGTCGACGAGCAGCAGGACGCCGAAGCTGCGCGCCAGGCGGCGCAGCCCGACGTAGACCCGCTCGTCGGCCTCCGCCTCGGCGTGCGCGCTGACGTCCGCCACGCGCGACACGATCGCGTCGAGATCCAGATCGTCGCCCTCGCGCTGTCGTCGCTCGCGCCGCAGCGAGAGACCGACCCGCGCCAAGCGCCGCTGGAGGCCCGCGTCGGCTACCCGGAGCTCGCCGATTCCCGCGCGATCGGCGGCGGAGACCTCGTACACAGTGCACCAGTCGGGCCGGTAGCGACCGGTGCGCACGTCGAACTCCGGGTGTCGGCACGCGCGGGTCGCGTGGGCTCCGGGCGCGGGGCTCCGGCTCGCGAAGGACACGACGGCGACAGGGCGTCGCCCCGGCCCGGGCTCCCCGCCCCGCGCCGGGCCCGGCAGGAAGGGATGGCCGCCGGTCTTCGCGCCCGGTGTGGTGAGGCCCGCGCCGCGCTCGATCCCGAGCAGCCGACGCGTCCACTCGGCCAGCGCACCGTCCACGAGTCCCGAGGGACGGCTCCGGCGCTCGTCGCCCGGTCCGTCGGTCTGGAGTTCGAACGCCGCAGCCGGTGCGTTCGCTTCGGTGCGCTCCAGCGCGTCGCGCCGCAGCTCTCCGAACAGCGGACTCGGGTCCGGCACCGGATGCCGCCTCCGCGCCCACGCCAGCGACTCCTCGGCCGAGCGCGTCACCGGCATCGCCGTCAGGCGGGAGCGGAGCTCGGGCGCCAGCCCCGGGAGGGTCTCCTCGAGCCGGCGGCACACGCGGTGTCCCTCCAGCGCGAGATAGCGGGCGACGTCACGGCGGCGTCGGAGCCGACGCAGGAGCGGCACGGCCAGCGAGCCGGCGGCGACGAGACCCGCCTGGAGCGCGACGGCGGTGCGCCTTCCGTCGGGTGGCAGGGACGCGGGCACGAACACGGACGCGCCGTCGGTGAAGGGAAGGGCCAGGCGCTCGACGAGCTGGACGCCGAGACGGCGCCCGGCGATCGCGGTCGCCAGGGGGCCGAAGCGCTCGGTCGCATCCAGCTCCACGGCCGAAGACCGTAACACAGGGTTGCGCGGGCGATTCATCGCCGTCGCCCGCTCCGTCAGAGCGCCTTCAGGTGGCGCGACACGTCGCCCAGGAGATCCATCGCGATCCTGCGCTGCCAGAAGCGCCATCCCCCGTCGTCGCGGCGGAGCCGGTCCAGGTAGCGCCCGACCACGATCGGCTGGAGAGGGAAGTCCGGCAACGCCTGGAACACCGTGAAGGTGGTGTGGGCCTCGGCGCTCGTCGCGTCGGCCGCGAGCGTCACGATCGTGTTGGTGTTGACGTGGCGCGTGCCGGGGACCCCGTCGTAGAAGCGCATCGAGCTCGTCATCAGCTCGCGCACCGCCGCGGCGCCCCGGACCGAGGTGTCGCTGCCTTCGATGGACAGCTCGGCGCCCTCGAAGAGCTTCGCGAAGCCGTCGACGTCGCCCGCGTCGAGCAGCTCTGAATAGCGGTAGATCAGGGTGCGGATCGCCTCCACGTGCCGCGGCGCGTCGCTGGTGTCGGGTCGTGCCATCGCGCGGTTGGCCCCTCAGCTCGCCAGCCGGCGCAGCTGGAACACCGGGATGGCGGCGCGTCCGGTGCGCTCCTCGTACATCGGGAACCGTCGCACCGTCCGTTTGCCCTCTTCCCAGAGTCTGCGGCGCTCCTCGTCCGAGGCGAGCGTCGCGCGCACCCGGAATCGGTCGCGACCCATCTGCACTTCCGCCTCCGGATGTGCGCGGAGATTGTGGTACCAGGCCGGGTTGCGGTCCGAGGCGTTGTCCGTCGCGAAGATCGCCCAGCCCTCTCCATCGGGCAGGTAGATCAACGGAGTGGTTCGCGGCTGGCCCGAGCGCGCCCCGATCGTGGTGAGGAGCATGGTCTCGACGCCGAGCGTCCGCCCGCCGATCCGGCCCCCGCTGAGCTGGTATACCGCGCGCTGCAACGAGATGAACCCGCGCAGCAGAGGATTCGAGTAGGAGCCGGTCCGCATGTTCCTCGCTCGCGTGTCAGGCGTCGCTCCCGAGCTGCACGACGACCGCGTCGAGCAGGGCGGCGCTCTCGACCGCCCGCGCGGGGTCGGCCATCGCGGTGACGTCCATCAGAGTCACGTGGTCGAGGCCCGCATCCTGGTACTCCCGAACGCGCGCCGCGACGTCGTCGGGGGTGCCGTGGAAGAGGACCTCCTGGACGTACTCGTCGGGGACGCGGTCGAGCAGGCGGCAAAGCTCGTTCGTCGTGTACTCGGTGGCGAGCAGCTCGCGGATTCCCGTCCAGCCCGGACCCATCGGATGCTCGCGCCCCGCCTTCTCGAAGGTGGCGGCGGGCTGCAGGAACACGAGGTACTTGAGCATCGGGTTGCGCAGCAGGGCGAGGCTGGTTTCGGGCTTTTCGGCCATCACGCAGTAGTGGACGAGCGAGTAGGTGAGCGCGGCGGGATCGCGTCCCGCTTCGCTGGCGGCCTTACGCACCATCTCCGCTCGCTCCCGGTACTCCGTCGGGGTCAGGTACCAGGGGAACCACGCATCGCCCAGGCGACCGGTCATCCGCAGGGTGCGCGGACCGTTCGCGGCGATCCAGATCGGCGGATACCGGCCCGGCTCGAAGGGAGCGAGACCGCAGGCGGCATCGCGCAGCTGGAAGAACTCGCCCTGGTAGTCGACGGGGCCCTGGTTCTCCCAGAGCAGGCGAACCACCTCGAGCGCCTCCTCGAGTCGGGAGACGGGGCGGGAGAAGGGCAGGCCGTAGGGCGTGAGGTTCTCGGGCTCGCCCGATCCGATGCCGAGGATCGAGCGCCCCCGCGTCAAATGGTCGAGGGTGAGCCACTCCTGGGCGAGCATCGCGGGGTGGCGCCGGATCGCCTCGGTGACGCCGGTTCCCAGGCGGATGCGCTCGGTGTGCACGCCCGCCGCGGCGATACACGCCACCGTGTCGTAGAACCTATGGGGGCTCTCGGCGAAGGCCGCCGCGGGCGTGACATCGGTCGTCCACAGCGCGTCGGGCATCCCCATCAGGTGGTCGGCCCAGAGGATCGCGTCGTAGCCGCGACTCTCGCAGGATCGGCAGGCGGCGAGGAACGCCTCCACCGGGAGGAAGGGCGGACCGATCGTGGCGACGGGGATGCCCATGGGTCGAACCTCCAGTTCCCGTTCCTTCCCAGGGTGAGGCGCCGCCCAGACTGATGGCGCCCCCTTGATTATGTGCCCAGACATCGCAAAAATCGAGGATATTCCTGCCGATCGCCTCCGAGCCGCGCACCGCGTGGCCGGGACCTGCCAGTCTCGTGGCCAGCGGGCCAGAGGGGGCGAGAGGGAGTAGGAGGGAGCCCCGATGTCGACACGGACCGTGCCCGATCGCGAGATCCGCGTGCTGATCGATCGGATGGCGATCCTGGATCTGTGCGCGCGCTACACGCACACGGGGAATGCCCACGACCCGGAGGCCCACGGGGCGACGTTCACGAGCGACGGCGTCCTCGAGACCGTCGACGAGAACGGAGAGCCCATCGAGGGCTGGGTGATGAATGGACCCGAGGCCGTCGCCGAGCTCGTGCGTCGCTCGCCTCCCGGTCCGGTCGAGATCACATCCGACACGCGGATCGAGATCGAGGGCGACACGGCGACGGGAACGTCCTCGTTCCTGTTCGGCATGCGAGCACGGGACCGCAAGAGCTTCCGCATCGTAACCACCGGTCGCTACCGCGACTGTTTCCGCCGCACCGCGGAGGGCTGGCGGATCGAGCGCCGGACGGTGCAGCTCGACATCGGGATCGAGGAGTTCGTCCGGGCGATGATGGCCGGGGCGTGAGGCCCGAGACCCGGACAGGAGGAGTTCGTAGATGACGATCGAGCGCGACCTCCAGCGACTGCTGGACATCGAGGAGATCAAGCAGCTCAAGGCGCGCTACTTCCGCTGTATCGACCGAAAGCTGTGGTCCGAGTGGCACACGGTCTACGCGCCGGACGTCGTGACCGGGGGACAGGGGTTCGAGATCCGCGGTCTCGATACCGTGATCGCCTTCACGAAGGAGCGGGTCGGCGAAGCCGTTACGGTCCATCACGGACACCAGGTCGAGATCTGGTTCGACGACGATCGCCACGCTCGCGCCATCTGGGCCATGCAGGACATCGTGCAGTTCGACACCGACGGCGAGCCCCAGGGCTTCCGGGGCTACGGACACTACGAGGACTCGTACGAGAAGCTCGACGCGGGCTGGCGGATCACATCGAGCGAGCTGGTCCGCCATCTCACGCACAAGCTTCCTGGCGGATACCCCTCGCAGTGGCTGAAGAAGAAGCCCGGGCCCTACGGCGAGCAGGCTTGAAGGGGACGGCGGCGATGCGGCTGGGATTGCAGATCGACCTGCGCAATCCGATCGACGAGCGCCGTCCCTGGGCCGATCACTACGCCCATTGGCTGGACCGGATCGCCGAGGCCGATCAGCTCGGCTGTGACGCGGTCTGGCTTCCCGAGCACCACCTCTTCGAAGACGGCTACCTCACCCAGCCCCTGACCTTCGCCGCGGCGATCGCGATGCGCACCCGGCGGCTGCGGATCGGCACCGCGGTGCTGCTCGCGCCGCTGCGACCCGCGATCCTGATCGCGGAGGAGGCCGCCCTGGTGGACATCCTGAGCCGCGGTCGCCTCGAGCTGGGCATCGGCGCCGGCTATCGCATTCCCGAATACGAAGCCTACGGTGTGGACCCCGGCCAGCGCTTCCAGGCCGTGCGGCGCTGCCTGCGCGAGCTGCCGCGACTGCTGGAGGAGGTCTCCCCCCCTCCCGTTCAGCGCCCGATGCCGCTGTGGCTGGGGACCAACACGCCGCGGGGAGCGCGCGCGGCAGGCCGGCAAGGGGCCGGCCTGCTCAACGCCAAGCAGGCGCTGCTCGGTCCCTATCTCGAAGGTCTCGAGGAAGGCGGTCGCGATCGCAGCCAGGCGCGGATGGCCGCTTGGGCCTTCTCCATCGTCGCCGACGACCCCGAGGCCGTCTACGACCAGATCGCGCCCCACTACATGTACGTGGTCAACTCGTACCGCCGCTACATGGTCGAGGGGACGGGCAAGCCGAAGCCCCCGCTGCTGCCGGCGTCGGCGGCGCGTACCTTCCAGAGTTCCATGCTGCCGGCGCTCGAGGTGCTCACGCCCGATCAGACGGTCGCCCGCATCGAGTCGCTAACCGCCGGGCTTCCGGTTTCGGACATGTGGTTCTACGCCGACTTCGGCTCGATGCCCGCGGCGATCGTCGACCGCCACATCGAGCTCCTGTTCACGGCGGTGCGTCCCGCGCTCGCACGGGTGCAGCCCGGCTCGGCGGCGCCGCGCTGAGCCCCCCCGTCACCGCTCGGGCCCCCCCGACGCGAAGAACACGAGCAACTCCATGTCCTCGTCGATCTCCACGAAGGAGTGCTCGGAGGTGGCTCCCACGTAGAGGATGGCGCCGGGCTCCACGACGCGCTCCTCGTCGTCGATCCGGACGCGCGCCCGGCCCGACAGGACGTAGTAGACCTCGTCCTCGTCGTGGGGAGCCTGGAGGTCCGCCGCGCCAGCGCGCAGCCGATAGATCCCGCAGGAGAGCGCCGGCACTCGCAGGAACTCGAGGTAGGGCGAGGACGAGCGCCGGGTCCGCTCGAGGACCTCGTCGAGCCGGAACACGCGCCAGGCGGAGTTGGGAGCACGATCTCTCTCGGCCATGGATGGGTTCTCCCGCCGGTCGCTGCTCGACGGCGGCGACTGAGCCAGCCGCTCACGACGGCTCGGGGGCGGGCTCCACGTCGAAGCGCGGCATCACCTTCTCGGCGAACGTCTCGAGCGAGCGCAGCTGGACGTCGCGCGGTACGCGCCCGGTCCAGGTGAGCAGCAGCAGGTGCTCGGCCTGGGTTCGCTGGAGGTGCTGCTCGATCTTGCGCGTCACCTCGTCCGGACTGCCCGCCAGCGTGAAGCCCGTGTCCACCAGATCCTGGTAGCGGTAGGGCCGAGGACCCGGCGGATCCTCCGGACGGCGGAAGACCTCGCGGAAGAGCGGCGGGTAGTAGCGCCCGTAGAGGCCCTCGCAGGCCGCCTCGTCGTAGCGCCGGGCCTCGTCGCCGTCGGGCAGGCAGACGAACGGTCGCTGGTAGGCGATGCCCTCGCCGTAGGCGCGCGGGTGACCGGCAGCGGTCGATTCCTCCCGGAAGATCGTCTGGAAGAACTTCTGGTGCTCCGGATCGACGAGTCCCAGCGCGAGGTTCATGCCCTCGCGGCCCGCCCAGCGCACGGTCGACTCGGAGAAGGAGAACGCCTGCCAGCGCACGGGCATCCTGCGCTTGGGCAGCTTGGGTACGACGGCGAGCTCCGTGACGATTCCCTGCGGCGTCACGCCCCGCCCGTGGTCCAGGGTCAGCTCGTTTTCCCAGACGAGGTTCTTCGGCGGGATCTTGTAGAACTCGCCGTCGAAGCTCACGAAGTCGTCGCGCAGCGCGGACATCAGGATCTGGTAGCTCTCCAGGAAGGCCCTGCGGTTGGCCTCGTCGCCCTCGGAGCGGTCGGACGAGGCACCGGCGACGTTCCTCGGGGCGATCGGCGTCACCTCGCGACTCTGGAAGCCGCGCACGAAGCCGAGCTCCAGCCGATCGCCGAACATGTGAGCCGTCGTGGCGATGTCCTCGGCGAGGCGCAGCGGATTCCAGCAGGCGAGGGAGAGACCGAGCTGTCCTAGCTTGAGCCTCCGGGTGTTCATGCCGATCCAGATGTCGAGCAGCAAGGGGTTGTGAGAGACCTCGAAGCCCTCGACGCTGAAGTGATGCTCGGCGAAGTAGAAGCCCCAGAATCCGGCCTCCTCGACGAGCTGCGCCTGGACTTTCAGGTCCTCCATCATGTAGGCGTACTGGTCCGGATCGTTCCCGAGCAGGGGGTCGCGCCGGTAGGCGTCGGGATCCCCCGAGCCGAGCTGCGGAAATCCGAACAGGCTGAACTTCATCTCGGGCTCTCCTTGGTCGTGATCGATTCCTCGAACCTCGCCTGCGCGCGCCGCTCAGGGATGTCCGGGTGGCATGCGCGGCGGCACCAGTAGATCTTCGTCGCGACGACGCGTCGCCACGCGGTGGCGGATCCGCCAGCCGTCGCTCGTCTCGACCAGCACATCTTCGTAGGTGCCGGTGCTGACGTGACCGGCGGCGAGGACGCCCAGGATCTTGCTCGTCGCCCGGGTCGCTCCGTCGGCGGAACGGGAAACGACGACATTGGTCACGTGGTGCGCGAGCGGGTGCTGGGCGTCCGCGAAGAAGGAGCGCATCGCCTCCAGCCCCTCGAGGGCGTGCAGGCCCACGGAGCTCACGTCGTAGACGGCGTCGTCGGTGAACACCTCCGCCAGCCCGGGCCAGTCGCGTCGGTCCATCAGGTGTCCGAAGCGGCCCAGGAGCTCGTGGATGGCAAGGACGTCCCCGGTCGTGAGCGGCACCCCTGGATTATCGCACACAAAGGTACGAAAATGTAAGGCGCGGCGGCCGGACACCGCTCCGGAGCACGGCGTCCGGCAGGAACGGCGAAGGAGGGGACAGCCGCATGGAGGCACCGTTCACCGGGGGCTGCAGCTGTCGCGCGGTCCGCTATGCGTGCCACGCCCGTCCCGAGATCGCGCTCCATTGCTATTGTCGGGATTGTCAGCTCGCCACCGGTGGGGCCTGCGCGACCGTGGTGGTGGTGCCGGTGGCGGCGCTGGTCGTCGAGCACGGCGAGCCGGCGCTCCACGACGTCCAGGGGGAGAGCGGCCATGTCGCGAGACGGCAGTTCTGTCGCACCTGCGGGTCGCCGCTCTTCGCCGGCTCGCTCGCCCACCCCGATACGATCGGCGTGTACGCGGCCACGCTCGACGACCCCAGCCGGGTCGAGCCCGGTCTGAACCTCTGGACGCGGAGCAAGCCGCCCTGGGCCCGGCTGGACCCGAAGCTCCCCAGCCTCGAGCGCGGTCGGAGCCGACGCTGAGACTTGCGGCCTAGCTGTCGAGTCCAGGGAGGTTCGTCATGAGGACCTCCGGAGTCGGCTCATCGGGGCACGGTAGCCCAGGGAGGTATGGGGCCGGTCTTCGTTGTATTCGCGGAGCCACTTCGGCAGGGCTCTGGTTCGCTGATTCGAGGTGCGGTAGGGCCGGGCGTAGGCCCACTCGCGGAGCAGGGTCTGGATGAATCGCTCCGCTTTGCCGTTGGTCTGCGGGCGATAGGGCCTCGTGTAGAGGTGACGAATTCCCAGCTCCTGGAGCGTCTGATTGAAGACGTGGGAGACGTAGCAAGAGCCGTTGTCCGTGAGGACGGCCTGGACGAGGACGCCGCGCCGACGAAGCCAGCGCAGGGCACGGTGCACAAACGCCTCGGCACTCTGTGCGCGTTCATCGGGCAGCACTTCCGCGTAGGTGACCCGGCTGTGATCATCCACGCAGACGTGGACGAACTCCCAGCCGATGCCTCGCTGGCGGGTCCGGCGGTGGCCATGGATGCGATGGCCTACCCCCCCCGGATCCGACCGAGCTTCTTGACGTCCAGATGGAGGATCTCGCCCGGCTGCTCGCGCTCGTAGCGCACGACCGCGGGCTTCGGAGTCAGCTTCGAGAGCCGCTCGAGGCCGCAGCGCTTGAGGACTGCGGCCACCGTCGAGCGCGGCACGCCGAGGCGGTGAGCGATCTGCAGGGCTGTCTTCCGGCGATGGCGCAGCTTGGCGATCTGCCGTTCCCGCCAGGCCGGGGTTCGCTGCGGCACCCGTCGCGGCCGACACGGCCGATCCGCCAAGCCGGATCGGCCGTCCTCCCGGTATCTCCGGCACCAGCGATAGACGGTCCGCACGCTGACACCGGCCGCCTGCGCGGTGTCCTCCACGGCCCAGCCCAGACGATGCACTCGCTCGACCAGGAGCTCGCGGGTGTACGGGGTCGTTTTGGCGTTAGGATGAAGTCTCACCTGGGGTCCCTCCGGGAGAGTGGTTGAGGTTTCGCAACCCCATTCTCTCCGGAGGTCACCCCGGGTGACCAACGCTCCTGGAATTGACACCTAGGGCAGCCGACGGAGCCACTCGGCGAGGACCCGGCCCAGCTCGTCGGGAGAGTCCTCCTGGAGGAAGTGCGTGCCGGGCACGCGGGCGACCTCTTGGTGGCGCCAGCCCTCTGCAAAGCCCTCCGGCGCCATGTGGCGGATCGCGCCCGGCTCCGCGTCGACGCGCAACTTCGGCACGTCCGACTCGGGCAGCCAGCGCAGGAAGTCCTCCATCGCCGCCGCGACCCCGGCGGGCTCTCCGTCGATCGGCAGCGAGCGCATCCAGGACAGGATCGGGCGGCGACTCTCTCCCGGCTCGCGGAACGGGCGTCGGTACTCGCGCAGCTCTTCTTCGCCCCACCCGCGCAGCGGCGCGTACTGCGGGAACATGAACTCGAAGAAGACGTCCTGCTCGAGAATCAGCGCCTCGCCCTCGTCGGAGCGAACCCTGCGCATCAGGGTCGGCGACCACTCGGGCAGCTTGTCGAGCTGGAGCGGGAAGGCGAAGGCCTCGGCGTAGGCGATGCCGCGCACGGCTTCCCGGTGCCGGTTCGCCCAGTGGAAGCCGAGCGCCGCACCCCAGTCATGGAGGACCAGGGTCACGCGCTCGCGGATCGAGAGGGCGTCGAGGAAGGCCTCGAGGTATCGGTAGCTCTCCGAGAAGCCGTACCGGTCCGGGCCGCTCGGCTCGAGTTTGTCGGAGTCGCCCATGCCGATCAGGTCGGGAGCGATGCACCGGCCCAGGTCCTCGAGGTGGGGGACCACGCCTCGCCACAGATGGGACGAGGTGGGGTTGCCGTGAAGGAGCACGATCGGGTCCCCCTTTCCGGCCGCCACATATGCCATGCGGGAGTCGAGAACCCGCTGGCGCTCCTTCCGCCGACCCTTGCCTCCCGCGTCGATCACGAGCGCTCCGACGCTCACCTACTCCGGGGTGAGGCTCGCGGCCATGCGGGCCGCGAGGCGGTAGGGCCCCCGTTGCATCAAGCCGGTGAAGACGCGCGTGAAGCGACCGTGGACGATCACGCGCCGACCGCTCATGCACGCATCGTAGGCCTCTTCGGCCACCTGCCGGGGGGTGAGGCGCATGCGCCGCATCGGCCCCGAGGCCATGGACTCGCTCCACGGCGTGCCGTCGAAGATCTCGGTGTCGGTGTAGCCCGGAAGGCTCGCCGTCGAGTGGATCCCTTCGCGGGCGTACTCCTCGGCGATCGCCTCGGAGAGACGGATCACCAGCGCCTTCACCCCCGCATACAGGGTGGCTCGCGGCGACCCCGGGAAAAAGGCCGCCGGGGAGGCCACCTGCACGATCCGGCCGAAGCGCCGCTCCACCATGCCGGCGAGCAGCCGGTGGGTCAGCTCGCAGGGCGCGATCCCCATCACCTGCAGCATCCGCTGATGCTCCGCCCAGGGGCGATCGCCGTAGCGGCCGTGGAGGCTGAATCCCGCATTGTTGACGAGGAAGTCGACCGCCAGTGCGCGGCGATCGAGCTCGCTCGCGATGGCCGCCGGGGCGCCCGGATCGGCGAGGTCGGCGACCAGAGGAACGGCGTCGATACCGTGGTGCGAGGAGAGCGTGTCGGTGAGCGCCTCGAGCCGATCTCTGCGCCGCGCGACGGCGACCACGTTCCAGCCGCGCTCGGCGAGGCACTCCGCGAACGCCCAGCCGATCCCCGACGACGCGCCGGTGACGAGTCCGAGACGGCCCTCCCCCTCGCGCCCGCTCACGAGAGCGGACCTCGTACAGGGAGGGTCGGCCGCCGGGCGCTCAGTCCTTCACCCGGATCGATCCGCCGTCCCCCTGGCTGTACCGCTTCTGGTAGTCCGACGCCGGGCCGTACTTCTCGACGATCCGGTCGAGGTCGAAGCCGAAGAAGCGCGCGGCGTTCTCCGCGCACAGCTTGCGCTGTGTCTCCGGCGGAAGGTCGCCCATGTGCTTCTGGATCGACTCGCGGCTGCGCGGGAACGTCCCTTCCATGTGTGGGTAGTCCGAGCCCCAGGCGATGCAGTCCTCGAGAACGTCGAGATTGCGGATCCCCGGCGGATCTTCTTGGAAGGTGAGCAGCATGTTGTCGCGGACGTACTCGCTCGGCGGCTTCTTCAGTCTCGGCCGCAGGAAGGCGCCGTTGTCGTGCCACATCCGGTCCATCACCAGCAGATACCACGGTGCCCAGCCGATGCCTCCCTCGACGAGCGCCACCTTCAGGTTCGGGAAGCGGTCGAAGATGCCGGCCGAGACGAAGTCCATCGTGATCTCCGCCGCATCCGCCTGGCAGTAGACGAACTCCTTCAGGATGAAGCCCGGCTGCTGCGGCAGGCGTCCGAAGGCACCGCCGGTACCGATGTGGTTCGCGAGCGGCACGGAGAGGTCGGAGATCGTCGACCAGAGTCGGTCGTACTCGGGGCTGCAGTAGCCGCCCTCGATCTCGCCGACGTAGGGGACCGCCACCGAAACCGCGCGCGCGCCGAGCTTCTCGACCGAGCGCTTCGCCTCTGTGATCGACAGATCGATATCCCAGGAGGGCAGGATCGCCGGAGCGATGCTGCGGTCCACAGTGTCCTTGAAGAAGTCCAGGACCCAGTCGTTGTACACCCGGCACATGTCGGCCACGACCTCGCGGTCGGGCTGGTCCATCCAGTAGTGGAAGCCGTAGCAGACCTCTCCCTGGACGTCGTCGAAGATCATGTCGTGCTTGCGGGGCTCCGACTCGAACTTTCCGCGACGACCTTCCTCGTAGCGCGCGCCCTTGTAGGAGCGCTCGTTCTCGGCGTACTCCTCCATCGCCTCGAGGCCCACCCAGCGCACGAGCCGGTCACCCATCAGGATCTGGTCGCCCTTGGGCGTCGACTCCACGCGCGGCGCGCGATCCTTGAACTTCTTGAGGCAGTTCTGCTGGTACAGGTCGCGGGGCTCGTGGATGTGGTTGTCAGCGCTGATGATCGGGTACCAGTCGTGGCTGGCCATGGAGGGTCTCCTGTGACGCTCGTCGTCGAATTACGGTATGGAGATCTACGGTAACGGTCAATCGGAAGTTCGCTATCGCCCGCGCGCGACGCACTCGCCGTCGGCCGCCTCACAGGCAAAATTCGTCTCCAGAACAGCTGGTTATCCGTCAGTCGCCCTTCGGGATACCCCGGGCCGTTGGAATTCGGGCTTGTTTTTTGTGCCAAGATTTAACAAAAATAATGGGCCCCGCAAGATCGCCCGGAAGGAGCCCAGGCATGGCCCACGTCCTCTCCCGCTTCGGCGCCGCTGCCACGGCCTCCGAGGTGATCGCCGGCGTCGATCTCTCCGGTCGGACTGCCGTCGTCACGGGGGGATCGACCGGTCTCGGCGCAGAGACCGCGCGGGCGCTCGCCGGGGCGGGGGCCCGCGTCGTGCTCACCGGGCGCGATGCGGCGAAGGCGGAGAAGGTCGCCGCCGAGATCGCCGCCGCTACGCGCGCGCCCGCCGTCCTGGCCGAGGTCCTCGACCTGGCTCGAGAGGAGAGCGTCCGGAGCTGCGCGCGACGGATCCTCGACCGCTGCGAGGGGATCCAGATCCTCGTGGCGAATGCCGGTCTCTTCAAGCCGCCTCAGCGCTACGACGACCGCGAGCGCGAGATGCACTTCTCGGCGAACCACCTCGGTCACTTCCTGCTCACTGGGCTCCTCGCGCCCGCTCTGTTCGCGGGCGCACCGGCGCGCGTGGTCGTGCTCAGCTCGGCGGGGCACCACTTCTGCCCGGTCGTCTTCGACGATCTGGAGCTCCGACAGCGCGAGTACGAGCCCGCCGAGGCCTACGGCCAGTCGAAGACGGCGAATGCACTCTTTGCACTCGAGCTCGACCGACGCTGGCGGGCGAAGGGCGTGCGGGCCTTCGCCGTACACCCGGGAGAGATCATGACCGACCTCGCTCGCTACGTGACGCGGGACGAGGTGAAGGCCACCATCGACCGCAGCCCGACGGGCGCTCGGCACCGGACCGTTGCCCAGGGAGCCGCCACCTCCGTCTGGGCGGCGACCGCCCCGGAGCTCGCGGGGCACGGCGGCCTGTATCTGGAGGACTGCGGCGTCGCGCCCGAGGTCGATCGCTTCGAGGGGTTCCGCGGCGTGCGACCCTACGCGCGCGATCCCGAGCTGGCCGTCCGGTTGTGGGAGGTCTCCGAGCAGCTCGTGGGCGAGCGCTTCGACGCTCTCTGAGGGAGACCGACGCGTCGCGGCGTCGAGGAAGGAGGCAAGACGTGCGAGTCAAGGTCGACTGGGATCGCTGTCATGGCCACGGGTTGTGCGCCGGCGAGGCGCCCGAGGTCTTCGCACTGCGGGACGACGGGGAGCTCGACGTGCTGCTGGAGCGACCTGCGGAGGGGCTCCGCCCCCAGGTGGAGAGCGCGGTGCGCTTCTGCCCGACGCGGGCGATCTCGATCGAGGAGTAGCCGCGGCGCCGGTCGCGGGACGGAGTAAGAATGGATCAGCAGGCGCTGCGAAGCTGGGTGGCCGAGGCGGCGGGTGGCGAGGTCGTGCGCTTCGAGCGACTCGGAGGGGGCAACTCCCGAGAAGCGTGGCTGGCCGACGTCGCGCGCGGCGGGCAGACCCTCGAGCTGTTGCTGCGGCGGGACGCAGGGGGCGGCCCCATGTCCGGGACCGAGCTTTCGATCGAGCGCGAATCCCGCGTCTACCGCGCGCTCGCCGGAGGTCCCGTGCCAGTGCCTCGGGTCCACGGCGTCGCCCGGGATGCCGTGCTGCTCGACCGCGTCCCCGGACGCGCCCAATGGGCGACGCTCGTCGATCCGGCCGAGCGCGAGTCGGTGTCGCGCCATTTCGTCGAGATCCTCGCCGATCTCCACCGGATGGATCCGCGCCGGCTCGACCTGCCCGGCTTCCCGCTGCCGACGTCGCCCGAGGACCATGCGCGCTGCGACCTCGCACTCTGGGAGCGCCTGTACGACCGGCACGTCGGTCGTCCGAATCCCTTCGTGCGTTTCGGACTCGCCTGGTTGCGGCGCAACGCGCCCCTTTCGGTGGCGCGCACGGTGCTGGTCCACGGGGACTGCGGGACGGGAAACTTCCTGTTCCACGACGGATCCGTCAGCGCGGTGCTCGACTGGGAGTTCAGCCACATCGGGGATCCCGTCGACGATCTCGGGTGCATCGTCCTCCACGACTTCGTGCAGGGCAGCGACCTGAGTCCCTATTTCACGCTCTACCGCGATCTCGCCGACGTCGAGGTGGAGCGCTCGAAGCTGCTCTACTACCTGGCCTTCATGAGCCTGCGGTGTCTGGTCGCGTGCTCGATCGCGCTCGGGGCGACCAACCGGTCGATGGAGCGCGGTGTGTACCTGTCGGTGATCCACCTGTTCGAGCGCTGTCTCGTGCAGGCAATCGCCCAGCACGGGCAGGTGGAGCTCGAAGCCGCGCCGCTCCCCGCGGAGGGGGCGGCCACGCCGCACTCCCCGCTCTACGAGGTGATGCTCGCCGACCTGCGCGAGGTCATCCTGCCGGCGTTGGCTCGGGACGAGGTCGCTGTGCGCCGCGCGGCCGCCACCTCGAACATCCTCGTCTACCTCGCAGGCTTCGAGCGGCGGGGACGCGAGCTGGCGGAGGCCGAGCAGGACGACGCTGCGCGGGTGCTCGGTGAGCGCGCGGCGACCTGTGAGGAGAGCGAGCGTCGGCTCGACCAGCTGGCCGCGGCCCACGAGCCTAGGCGCGAGAACGACTGGCTCGGCTACCTGTCGCGGCGAAGCGACCGGGAGCTCGCGCTCTGGGGGCCGACCCTGGGCGAGCGAGCCGCTCGGTCCGTTCGCGTGGAGGCCTACCTGTGATCGAGCCTCGCGACGACTCGTTCCACGAGCCCACCAGCGACCACCCCGAGTGGAACGAGACCTTCTGGTTTTCCTTCGCCGTTCCCGAGCGCAAGATCTCGGGCACCCTCTACCCGGTCTTCCGCCGCAACCTCGGAGCGGTGGGCTGCTGCATCGTGCTCTGGGACGAAGCCGACCCGTTGCCCTGGGAGGCATTGTACTACGACTACCGGTACTGGATGCCCTGGCCCGAAGGCGACCTCACGTGCTTCGCGCTGGCCAACGGCTACGAGGCCGAGTGTGTGGCGCCGCTCTCGGACTACCGGCTCCGCTACGCCGACGGCGATGTGCTCGAATTGGATCTGGTCTTCTCCGCGCTGATCCCGCCGCACGAGACGGCGATGAAGGGGCTGGGCTTCGCCGGCGCCGCCCACTGGGATCAGCACGGTCGGATCACCGGTCGCCTCCGGCTGCGCGGGGAGGAGATCGCGGTCGACAGCATCTACATGCGCGACCGGTCCTGGGGACCGCGTCCGGCGGCGCGCGGGCCACGGCGGATGGGCTACACGACGGGCTTCCACGAGTCCGCCGGCTTCCACACCATCAGTGCGGCCGAGGACATGCTCGCGCCCCGGCCGAAGGAGCCGATCTTCCAGGGCTACCTGTGGCGGGACGGCGTGGTGGCGGACGTGGTCGGGGGAGAGCGTCGCGTGGTCGAACGCGACCCCGACGGACGTTGGCCGATCCGGGTCGAGATCGAGCTCAGGGACGCACTCGGACGCACGCTCGAGACCGAGGGGCGCTGCGAGAACCGGCTCGCCTTTCCCGCGCTGCCGGGAAACTTCAACTGGATGAGCCTCACCCGCTGGACCCTCGACGGCGCCGAGGCCTGGGGCGAGGATCAGGACATCTGGAACGTCGGGTCCTGGCGCGACTTCGCCCACGCGCGGCCGAGCCGCTAGTCCGCCATGGCGACCCCGACGTCCGGCGACCTGCGGGTGGGCGTCGACGTGGGAGGCACGTTCACGGACCTCTTCGTCCTGGATCCCCGCGACGGCTCCCTGCGCACGGGCAAGACCTGGTCGCGGCCCGAGGAGCCCGAGGCAATCGTAGAGGCCCTCGGCGAGCTGGGTATCAGCCCGGCGGAGATCGCCAGCTTCTGTCATGCATCCACCCGCGGCATCAACGTCCTGGTGACGCGGACGGGTGCGGCCACCGGCCTGCTCTCGACACGCGGCCACCGCGACATCCTCGACATGGGCCGCGGGCTCCGACCCCTCGAGTGGCTCTGGGACCTCGACCGCACGCGCCCCCACCTCGAACGGCCGCTGATTCCGCGCGCGTGGCGGCGGCCCGTCTCGGAGCGGGTCCTGGCCGACGGTCGCATCCTGGTGCCCCTCGACGAGGCGGAGGTGCGCTGCGAGGCGCGCTGGCTGGTGGAGCAGGGGATCGAGAGCCTCGCCGTCTGCTACCTGAACAGCTACGCGAACCCCGTCCACGAGGAGCGCACGCGCGAGATCTTGGAGAAGGAGCTCCCCGGTGTCGCGGTCTTCCTCTCGATCGACATCGCCCCGGTGCAGAACGAGGTGTTCCGGACCACCGCCGTGGCGATCGATGCCTATGTGTCGCCGCGCGTCGACGCCTACGTGGACATTCTGCACCGGCGGCTCGAGGAGCGCGGCTTCGCGGGACGCTTCGCGGTCATGAAGGTGGATGGCGGTTTCGCGACGCTCGACGCGGTTCGCGGGCGGGGCGTCGAGACGATCCACTCGGGGCCCGCCGGCGGCGTGACGGCCGCCCGTCATCTCGGCGAGCGGCTCGGCGAGCCCAATCTGCTGCTGCTCGACATGGGCGGCACGACCGCCGACGTGAGCGTGATCGAAGAGGGCGAGGTCCCGGTCACCCGAGACTACGAGGTCGAGCTCGATCTCTTCCTGGGCGTGCCGAGTGTGGACGTGCGCTCGATCGGCGCGGGCGGCGGCAGCATCGCCTGGGTCGATCAGGGTGGGGCGCTGCGCGTCGGACCCGAGAGCGCGGGAGCCTTCCCGGGCCCCGCGTGTTATGGACATGGCGGAACGCGCGCCACGGTGACCGACGCCCACCTGGTGCGCGGCAGCCTCTACCCGGCGCGCTTCCTCGGCGGCCGGACGCGGCTCGACGAGGGCGCCGCCCGCCGGGCGGTCAAGGCGGTCGGGCGCCAACTCGGGCTCGGGATCGAGACGGCTGCCCAGGGCATCGTCGACATCGCCAACGCCAACATGGCCGGTGCGCTGCGGGACCTGACCGTCCACCGCGGTCTGCACCCACGCGACTTCGCGCTGCTCGTCTTCGGCGCCGCGGGGCCCCTGCACGGAGCCGCGCTGGGACGCGAGCTGGGCGTGCGCGAGGTGGTGGTGCCGCCCTGGCCCGGCGAGCTCTCGGCCTTCGGGCTGCTCGTGGCCGAGGCGCGCACGGAGCGGATGCGGGCGCTGTTCCGGCTGCTGGCGGAGCTGCGCGGAGCCGAGCTGACCGAGATCTTCGCGGAGCTCGAGGAGCGTACGGTGGCCGCCCTCGTCGACCAGGGTGTCGCCGCGTCCGAGGTGAGCGTGCAGCGCTGGATGGACGGCATGTACCTCGGACAAGCGTCGGAGACGCGCTGCGCGCTGCCGCCGGGCCCCCTCGACGATGCCGCGGTGGCCGGCGCGGCCGAGGCCTTCGAGCGGGCCTACGAACGCCGCTGGGGGAGCCGGCTCGGAATGCCGGTGCGGGTGGGCCACATCGGCGTGAATGCGCTGGGACGTCGCGACGTGCCCGTCCTTCCAGCGCTGCCGCCGGGCGACGAGCGTCCGCCCCGGAATGCCCATCTCGCGGATCTTGCCGCCACCCTGCGATGCGAAGGGGCGATCGCTCCCGTGGCCCTTCCCGTCTACGAGCGCGGCGCGCTGTGCGCGGGGAACCGGCTGCGCGGACCCGCCCTCGTCGTGCAGCCGACCTCGACGACGCTGCTCGAGCCGGGCGACGTCGCGCTCGTGGACGCGCTCGGGAACCTGCGGATCCGCTTCGACGGAGCCGCTTCGTGAGCGCAGCCCTCGATCCGATCACGCTCGAGGTATTGCGCAACGCCCTCGTCAGCATCGTCGGGCACATGGAGACCTCGCTGTATCGCACCGCCTTCTCCGTCACGGCGCGCGACTTCCACGACAGCGCCTGCGGCATCTTCCGTCCGCCCGAGCGGGGCCTCGATCTCGTGGCCGCGGCGGCCGGAGTCCCCTGTCTGGCCGTCGTCACGCACCACGGGCTGCGCGAGAACCTGCTCGAGTTCGGCGCCGAGAACCTGCTGCCCGGCGACGAGCTCGTGTTCAACGATCCCTACCGCGGCGGCAACCACGCGCCCGACGTCGTCCTGGCACGTCCCGTCTTCGATGAGCAGGGCATGGTGGCCGTGTGCGCCGCCCGGACGCACTGGGTCGACGTCGGCGGGGTGGCGATGGGAAGCTGGCCCGTCGGCGGTACCGTCGAGACGATCCAGCAGGAGACGTCGCTGCGGCTCCCGCCGATGCTCCTCTACCGCCAGGGCCAGCCGGTCAAGAGCACCCATAGCCTGATCCTCGACGCGACGCGCGCGCCGCTGCTGGTGCGAGGCGACATGGGCGCCCAGCATACGGCCAACCTCACCGGGGAGCGGGAGATCCTGGCCCGCGTGCGTCGTTACGGCCGCGATGCGTTGTTCGCGGCGATGGACTACGCCCTCGACTACGGCGAAGCGCGCGCGCGTGCGGCGCTGCGCGCGGTGCCCGACGGCGAGTACGAGGCCGAGGACACCCTCGACGACGACGGCGTCGAGGACATGCCGGTGCGTGTGCGCTGCCGCCTGACGGTGCGCGGCGACAGCGCCGAGCTCGACTTCAGCGGAACCAGCCGGCAGACCGCGGGGAACTCCAGCACACCCTGGGCGATGGCGGCGTCCTGTGCGCACCTCAGCCTGATGTCGCTCCTCGACCCGACGATCCCCTCGAACGGCGGATCCCTGCGACCCCTCGATCTGATCCTGCCACCGGGGACGCTCGTCCACGCGTTGCCCTACCACGCGTGCGCCGATGGCAATGCCACCGCCGGTGCGCGCATCTTCTCGGTGGTACTCCAGGTCGTGGGCATGGCGCTTCCCGAGCGCGCCGCCGGCGACTTCACCTCGAGCTCCTCGATGGCCACCTTCGCGGGTCTCGAGGATCCCCGTCCGGGCCGCGCGGGTATGCCGTGGATCCACTGGATGGGCGTGTTCTCGGGCTGGGGCGCGACGCGGCGCTCGGACGGGCATTCCTACAGCCTGGTCCCGCTCTCCAACTGCGTGGACCCGCCGATCGAGTCGATCGAGCAGGACGCACCGGTGCTGGTGGTCCAGCGCGAGTTCACGCCCGACTCGGGCGGTCCCGGCGAACACCGCGGTGGCCTCGGCACCACCTACGAGATCGGCTTGCTCGCCTCCGCCTTCGCCAGCAGCAGCTGCGACCGGGTCCGGCGGGCGGGCTTCGGTGCGAACGGAGGACGGGCGTCGCACCGAACCTACGTGTTCGAGACCGGGGGCCTCGAGCGCGCCGTGCGCGGGGAGAGCGACCCTCGCGCGCGACCCCTCGTCGGTCTCTTCCGCGAGGGCGACGGGACGCGCTTTCGCACCGGAAAGTTCTTCGGCCACCCGATCGCCGCCGGGCAGACCTGGCGCAGCCATCATCCGGGCGGAGGTGGCTGGGGCGATCCCCTGCGCCGGGACCCGGAGCGCGTGCGCGCCGACGTGGAGGCGGGACTGGTGACGAGGATGGGTGCCGAGCGCGACTACGGGGTCGTTCTGAGCGACGGGCTCGCCGTCGATGCCGCCGCCAGCGAGTCGCTGCGCCGCCGGCTCGCCGCGGATCCGTCCTTCTGCGACCGCGTCGGCCCGGCGCGCTACGAGGCGCCGCCGGTCGCGGATCCCGCATTGACCGGGGAGGGCGGTTCGTAGATTATGTGACCCGATGTTCCAAAAATGTCCGGGAATCGGGAAGCGGGTCAGCCCGCCGAGGAGGTCGGCCAGCCCGCCGTCAGCGGCACGTAGCTCTGGGGGATCGGCTCGCTCGACCGGAAGGCGAAGCACTCGCGGCAGCGCTCGACCCGGTGCCAGCCGCCGGCTCGCAGCGAGCGGTAGCGACGCACCGCCCGGGCCCCGCAGCCGGGGCACGGGGCGTCGACGGGCTCGGAGGGCTCGTGGACGAAGGCCTCGCTCGGCCGCGGATAGGCGAAGGTCATCGCGCGCCCAGGCTACCACGACGAGGCGACGCGGCACCCCGGTGAGGGGCCCCGCCGGGTCGCGTGCGGAGAGGTGACGGAATGAATCGTGCGAGCGATCTCGACCGAGCGGCGCGAGAGTGGCCGCAGAAGGCCGCGCTCTACTTCGAGGGGCCGGAGCAGCAGTGGACCTACGCCGAGCTCGACGCGCGTGCGTCGCGCATCGCGACCGGGCTCGAGGCGGAGGGCGTCCGCCCGGGCGACCGGGTGGCGATCATCATGTCCAACCTTCCCGAACACGTGGCCAGCTGGTACGGCATCGCGAAGGCCGGCGCCATCCCCGTCGACGTCAACTACATCCTGGCCGACGAGGAGTGGACCTTCATCCTCGACGACTGCGAGCCCAAGGCGATCCTCACCGACATGCGCTTCGGCGAACGGGTCGCCGGGGTGGCCGGCCGCGTCTCGAGCCGGCCCGTCGTCTTCGTGGCGCGACGCGAAGGCGATCTGGGAGACGGAGCGCTCGAGGATCTTGGCCGCGGGACGGGACCGCGCCCGGCGATGGACCGCGATCCGGACGACGTCGCGGTGCTCGCCTACACGAGCGGCACCACGGGCTACCCGAAAGGGGTCATGCACAGCCAGCGGATCCTGGAGTTCCAGATGGGAACGCTCCAGGAGACCAACGGCCTCAACCACGATGACGTGATCGCGTGCGCCACCCCGATCTTCCCGATGCACGGCTACCTGACCCAGCCGGGGATCTCGGTGCACGTGGGCGCCACGCTGCTGCTGATGGACCGCTTCGATCCGGCCGTGTTCTCGGCGAAGTCGCGCGCGTATCCGATCACCTGCGCCACCTTCGCGCCCGCCATGGTCGTCGCGCTGCTCCAGCTGCCCGAGGGCCAGGGGCCGGTGCTCGACCACGCGCGCCTGTTCTTCTGCGGGGGCGCCGCGCTTCATCCGGAGGTGCGCGAGCGCTTCGAAAAGACCTACGGCGCCCCGCTCGTGCAGGGCTTCGGCTCCACCGAGGTGATGGGCGCGATCGCGATGGAGCGGGCCGGGCGCCGCGCTCCCCCGGGCAGCTGCGGATCGCTCTGGCCGGGCGCGAAGGAGCTGGTCCGCGTGGTCGACGACGAGGGCCACGACGTGCCCCTGGGCGAGATCGGAGAGTTCCTCGTCCACAAGAGCCGCGCGACGATGGGCTACTGGCGCCGCCCGGACCTCACCGAGGAGGCCTTCTACGACGACACCTGGTTCAAGATGGGCGACGTCGGGCGAATCGACGAGAACGACTTCGTGTTCCTCCTCGACCGCAAGAAGGACATGATCATCCGCGGGGGATTCAATATCTACTCGGCCGAGATCGAGCGCGTGCTGAACCAGCACGACCTGGTCGCCGAGGCGACGGTGATCGGTCTTCCGCACGAGCGCCTCGGAGAGGTGCCGAAGGCCTTCGTCGTGCTGCGCTCCGGGACGGGCGACGACGCCCTGGCCGAGGAGCTGCGCGCCTACTGCATCCAGCGGATCGGCAAGCTCAAAGCGCCCGAGGAGATCGAGTTCGTGGCCTTCGATGCGCTGCCGCGCAACGCGATGACCAAAGTTCTCAAGCGGGAGCTGCGCGACCGCGTGCTCGCCCGGGCCCGGGGCTGAGCGCGGCGAAGCAACTCGGCGCATGGATCCGCTCTCGTCGCCCGAGCTTCGGCATTGGGTCGAGCGCACCAGCGGCGGCCGAATCGTGGCGCGCCACGCCCACAACCAGGGCTTCGGTCGCCAGATCGCCATGGTGGATGTCGAGGATTCCGAGGGCGAGCGGCGCGAGCTGGTGCTGCGCTGCGAGATCGGGACCGTGTTCGCTGGCACCGAGATCTCGCTTGCGCGGGAGGCGACGGCCTATCGCGCCCTCCAGGGACGAGGAGTGCCGATCGCTCGCCTCTACGGCGTGACCGACGACCGCGACGCGCTCTTGCTGGAGCGCGTGCCGGGCACCGCCGACACGGCGCAGCTGACGGATTCCGAGCGCGACCGCCTCTCCGCGCACTTCGCCGAAGTGCTCGCGGCGCTGCACGCGATCGATCCCAGCGAGCTCGACCTGCCGGGCTTTGCCCGACCCAGGACGCCGGCCGACCACGCCCTCCAGGACTTCGGCCTGTGGAACGGTATGTTCGAGGCGTTCGCGCGCGCGCCGGATCCCCTGGTGCGCTTCGCCCACCGCTGGCTGGCGCGCAACGCCCCGACCTCGATGCCGCGCACGGCTTTCCTCCAGGGCGATACCGGCCCGGGAAACTTCCTGCACGACGGCGAGCGCGTGCGGGCCCTGATCGACTGGGAGTTCTCCCACGTCGGCGATCCGCTGGAGGACCTCGCGTGGGTCGCCTTTCGCGCCGGGCTCCAGCCCTTCGGAGACCTGACCCGCTTCTATCGCCGCTATGGCGAGCTCTCGCGGATCCGCTTCGACCGCGAGCGCGTCCTCTACTACCGGGTAGGCGTGCTCTTCCGCTGCGTGGTCGGCACGGTGGTGGGCGTGGCGCGCGCGCTCCGGACCGGGACGGTGCACCAGGGCCTGGGAGCCAACTGCTTCGGCCTCGAGGTGATGCGCCGCCATCTCTGCGAGCTCCTGGCCGAGCGCGGCGGCTGGCCGCTGGAGCTCCCGGAACTGCCCGAGGCCGAGCCGGGTGAGGGCGAGGAGCTCCTGAACTCGTTGATCCGCGATCTCACGGAGTTCATCGTACCCGCGGTCTCGGAGCCGACGGCGCTCGCCCGGGCGCACAGCCTCACAGCCTCGCTGCTGCACCTGCGTGCGGCCGACCGCCACCGCCGCGCGCTCGAGGAGCAGGAGCACGAGGAGATGACCGAGCTGCTCGGCCACCTCCCCGCGAGCCTCGAGGAGGGGACCCGGGAGGTCGACGCCCTGGTGGCCCGCGCGAGCCCGGAGCGCGAGGGCGAGATTTTCCGCTACCTGGCGCGCCGGGCCGCCCGGTCCGGCGCGTTGTGGCCTTCGCCCGCGGGCCCGGCTCCGGCGAGTCTGCCGCCGGTGCCGGAGCTCTAGCCTCGCACCGCCGGGTCCGACGCGAGGAAGTCGTCGACGGCGCTCTCGACGGCCGTCCCCTTGAAGAAGGTGGGATGGCTGGAGGCGAACAGGCGCGCGGCGTTCCCGAACACGAAGTCGCGGAACGACTCCTCGTCGAGACGGCTCTCCTCGACGTGCTCGTACGCCTCGACCAGCACCTTCGCCATGTCGGGGACGTCCCAATGGCTGATGTCCGAGCTGAAGAGCGCGCCGAGGCGGGCACCGAAGGGGTTCGACGGCTGGAAGGCCGCGGCCGTCGTCGGCGTGTCGGCCTCGCAGCCGAAGAAGAACGGCTCGGCGAAGAGCTTGCGGATCTCCTCGGCGCTCTCGATGCGGCAGGCCGCGAACTCGTCGAGCAGCGCGGGGTCTTCGGAGGTCGAACCGACCAAGCCGAGCAGGGTGTCCAGCCCTTCGTCGAGGCGGCCCTCGAGCATCCGGCTCCCGTAGCGCTGCGCGTAGTCCAGCAACGCGCTCCGGTCGAGATTCGCGGGGTCGTAGTTCGCCAGATTCCTCGGGTTGCGCTTCTCCCAGTGGTCGATCAGATCCGCGTACAGACTCGCCGCCCATCCGACGCCGCCTTCCAGGAAGGCGAAGCGCAGCCCCGGAAAGCGCCGCGTCACACCGCCCAGGAACAGGGCCCGGCACAGAGGCTCGTGGGCGCCGGCAAAGGCGCCGAGGTGGTTGTACACGTAGCTCGACGGGGAACGCCGGCCGGTCCACCCCATCGAGTGGGAGTGGAAGGTGGGTGAGATGCCGAGCTGCTGGCAGCGGGCCCAGACCGGGTCGTAGTCGTGCTCGCTGTCCACGCCGTAGACGTCGATCCACGGCGCCTGGCGCGCCACTTCGGGGTCCCGGCGTGCGACCGCCGGGATCGGGCGATCGACGAAGCCGGCCAGCAGGGCGACCTTGAAGCCGAGCACGTCGACGGCGTACCCCAGCTCCTCGATCGCCTCCTCGGGCGTGTGCATCGGGATGACCGCGACCGGAGTGAGCCGGTCGGAGAACTCCCGGAACACCTCGGCGTGCATCCGGTTGAAGGCGCGGCACGAGGCCCGGCGCACCTGCTCGTCGTCGACGTGGGGCGCCACCATTCCGAGACTCGGATAGACGACCGCGAAGTCGAGGCCGAACTCGTCGAGCCGCTCGTAGAGGAGCTTCGGCAGCATCGCGGTCGCCCGGTCGCGCGTGTTGCGGGTCGGGGTGCCCCACCACGCGGGGCGGGCGATCCGACGATCCAGCCGTTGGGCGGGTTCCAGCTCGTACCACCCGTAGCAGGCGAATCGGTCGCCGCGGACGTACCGGAAGAATCCTTCGGCGACGGAGCGTCCTCCGACCTCGTTCATCGCGTCGACGACCGCAGGCATGAACTCCATCCAGTGCCCGTCCGCGTCGATCACGGGGTGGCAGAGCTTCGCCCGGATCGCCTCGCCCCTCGCGGCTTCGCGCATTCTTTCTCCTCCTCGCGCCGGTTCCGGCCCCCTCGGGCCGCCCGGATCGATTCCAGATCGCCCGCTCCGGCGCCGCCGATTATTGTACACTTGCGTCCGAATTAGAGCCGGCGCCGCTGCCGGGACACCCGAGAGGAGGGGACCGAATGGCGGACGAGCACAACTTCACTCTCGCCCCGCAGGACGAGCTTCCGATCCAGGCGCCCTCGGGCATCCCGGGGTGGACCGAGAACTACTGCTTCCAGGCCTACGATCCCACCCAGCGCATCGGTTTCTTCCAGAATCTCGGAACGATCAATGCCGATCCGCTGATCTGGCGCGAGCTGCTGACGCTCTACCTGCCCGACGGAACGCTCATGCTCGCCAAGGGATTCGGAGGCTGGGCCACTCCCGACCTCAAGGACGGTCCCCGGGCCGCGAGCCAGTCCTTCGTATGCGAGGAGCCGTGGAAGCGCTGGCGTGTGCGCTGGTCGGGGCCTGCCCGGCACGTGACCCTCGCCGAGATCTCGACCTGCCGTCTCCAGGACGGTCTGTTCGAGCCGGTCGAGATCGATCTCGTGTTCGAGGCGATCGCGCCGACCTGGAACGTCGGATCGCAGATGGAGACGCAGTCCTGGGCCCACGGGCACTACGACCAATCCATGTCGATCACCGGCACGCTGCAGTGCAAGGGCCAGCGCTACGCGATCGAGGGGGTGGGGCTGCGCGACCACTCGCGGGGTCCGCGGAGCTGCGAGCCGATCGAGCGGCACGGCTGGATCCACGGCGAGTTCGAGGACGGGCGCTGCTTCAGCATCCTCGACTTCGGATTCCGCTCCAGCGACGCTCAGCCGATGAGCCGCGGCTTCGTGTCGGACGGCAAGGCCCTGCACGAGATCGAAGTGATCGAGGTGCCGCACTACCGGAGCCTCGCCACCGTGAACGATCCGGGCCGGGTGGTCTTCGACTCGCCCTGGGGTCGCGCGGAGATCGAGGGCGAGGTGCTGGCGAACGCGCTCTACTGCGTGATCCCGCCCAACGAGGTGACCTTCGGGATCGACGCGGGCTTCGACGGGCTCGCCCTCACCGAGGCCCAGGTCCGCTACCGCTGGGACGGCGTCACCGGCTACGGCCTCTGGGAGCGGACCGGCCGCGGCGTCACCGCCTAGCTCGACCGAGCGCGGCCGACGATCGTCTCCGAACCATCGGGAGCCCACATGCCCACCATCGATCGCATCCTCACCACTCACGTGGGAAGCCTGCCGCGACCGGACGACCTGCTGGCGGTGCTGCACGCCAAGTACGCCGGAGAGGACTACGACGGAGACGAGCTCGCGCGCCTCGTCGCCCGCTCGGTGGTCGACGTGGTCCGACGTCAGGTCGAGACCGGCATCGACCTGGTGAACGACGGCGAGATGGGCAAGCCGACCTACGCCACGTACGTGTCCGAACGGCTCTCGGGCTTCGGTGACACGCCGAAGCGCGGCAAGGCGCTGCGCGATCTCGTCGAGTTCCCCGCCTACACCAAGCGCATCGTGAAGATCGGCGCCGTCGCTCCGACCGTCACCGGAGCGGACTGCGTCGGACCCGTCGCCGTAGCGGACCGGGGGCCTCTTGACGTCGATCTGACGAACATGGCCGCGGCCGCCAAGGAGTGCTCGCCGGTCGGCGTGTTCATGACGTCGGCGTCTCCGGGGGTGATCACCTCGTTCCAGGAGAACAAGCACTATCCGACCCACGACGCCTATCTCGAGGCCCTCGCCGAGGCGATGCGGGAGGAGTACGAGGCGATCGTGGCCGCGGGATTCCTGCTCCAGCTCGACAGCCCGGACCTGGCAATGAACCGCCACCTGGTCCATCCAGACGACCCCGAGGCCTTCTTCCGCGACTGCGAGAGGCACGTCGAAGCCCTGAACCACGCGACGCGGAACATCCCCCCGGATCGCATGCGAATGCACCTGTGCTGGGGGAACTACCCCGGACCGCACCACCTCGACGTGCCGCTCGAGCAGGTGCTGCGGCCGGCGCTTCGGGCGCGACCGGCGACGCTGCTCCTCGAGGGGGCGAATCCGCGCCACGAGCACGAGTGGGAGATCTTCCGGACGATTCCGCTCCCCGAGGACAAGGTTCTGGTGCCCGGCATGCTCGACACCACCTCCAACTACATCGAGCACCCCGAGCTGATCGCCCAGCGGCTGTGCCGGTATGCCGACGTGGTCGGGCGGGAGCGGGTGATGGCGGGAACCGACTGCGGTTTCGCCACCTTCGCCGAGTTCCCGCTGATCGACCCGGAGATCGCCTGGGCGAAGCTCCGGGCGATGGTCGAGGGCGCGGCCCTCGCGAGCGACCGTCTGTGGTGAGTGGATCGCGGGCACCCGATCACGAGGTCGTGGTCGTGGGCGCGGGCTTCGGCGGGATCGGCGTCGGCATCGAGCTGAAGCGGATCGGCATCGACGACTTCGTGCTGTTGGAGGAGGCCGACGACCTCGGCGGAACCTGGCGCGACAACACGTACCCGGGCCTCGAGGTCGACATCCCCTCCTTCAGCTACTCGTACCACTTCGAGCCCTGCGCGGACTGGAGCCAGGTCTTCGCCCCGGGGCGCGAGGTCAAGCAGTACGCGGACCACTGCGCGGACAAATACGGAATCCGACCCCACATCCGGTACCGCTCGCATGTCGAGGGGGTCGAGTGGGACGAGGAGGGCACCCGCTGGCGCATCCACGTCGCGGGCGGGCGGGAGGTGACCGCGCGCCATCTGGTCTCCGCCGCCGGGTTCCTGGTGCGCCCGAAGATGCCGGACCTGGTCGGGATCGAGTCCTTCCGCGGCAAGCAGATCCACACCGCCCGCTGGGATCACGACTACGATCTCACCGGCAAGCGCGTGGCCCTGATCGGCACCGGAGCGACGGGTGTCCAGGTGGGTCCCGCGATCGCCGATCGCGTCGCCCGGCTCGACGTCTACCAGCGCACCGCGATCTGGCTGATGCCCAAGATGAACGCGGTCTTCTCGGAGCGCACGAAGCGCCTGTTCCGCAGGGCACCGGTCCTCCAGAAGGGGATCCGCGCCGCGAGTTGGCTGGGGATGGACGTGTTCTTCTCCACCGGCTGGCTCAACCATCACCGCTTCTCCTGGATCATCGACAAGATCGAGGCGGCGCTCATCCGCAACATGCGGGAGCAGGTGCGCGATCCGAAGATCCAGGAGAAGCTGATCCCGAACTACAACTTCTTCTGCAAGCGGCCGAGCATGTCGAACACCTTCTACCCGATGTTCAATCGGGAGAACGTCGAGCTGATCACGGACCCGATCGATCGCGTCACCGAGAGCGGGATCACCACGCAGGACGGCGTCCACCGTGAGGTGGACGCCCTGATCTGCGCCACCGGCTTCAAGATCTTCGACCGCGAGTCGACGCCGAGCTTCGAGGTCCTGGGCCGGGGCGGGAAGAACCTCGGCGACTGGTGGGCCGAGAGCCGATACCAGGCCTTCCATGGCACGACGATGCCCGACTTTCCGAACTTCTTCATGCTCGTTGGGCCCTACGCCGCGTCCGGCGCCTCCTACTTCGACACGCTGAGCTCCCAGGTCGCCCACATCTCGCGCTGCCTGCGGGCCGCCCGCACGCGCCGCGCCACACGGATCGAGGTGAGACGGGAGGCGCACGAGCGCGACTTCGCCTTCGTCCTGCGCCGGAGCGCGAACAGCGTGCTCTTGCACGGCAACTGCGCGTCTTCGCGCAGCTACTACCTGGACCGCCGGGGAGACGCTCCCGTCATCCGCCCGGTCTCGCCGAGCGAGCACTGGCTCCGTTCGCGCCTGTTCCGCGTCGGGCGCAGCTACCACCTCGACGACGGCTGAGGCTCCCGGGCGGCTCCTCAGTGAGATGCGTAGGGCGAGCCCGGCGCGGGCCCCGGCAGAGCGCGGACGGGCATCGCGTAGCCCTTCTCCGGGCACGGGCCATAGCGTGTACCGGTCACGCGGCCGCCCTCGAGCAGCGGCGCGTCGCACAGGTCGTTCACGAGGTACGCGGGCAGCGGCTTGTAGGGCGCGGCGTAGAGCCCGACGGTGGCCTGGAGCGTGGTGAAGACGAGCCAGACCCCGTTCACGACTCCCACGAGCGCCACGGTCGAGATCAGCGTTCGCATCCGCGGAGCGTGTGCCTCCAGTCCTCGCTCGGTGATTTCGCGCCCCTTGTCGTCCTTGAAGAAGCGCAGGGCCCCGAAGGAGCCGAAGCAGAGCGCGGCAGGGACCATCTCCCAGATCGGGTACTTGGTGCTGTCTCCACTGAACAGGGCGAGCTGGTCGGGGGAGCCCGGGTAGGCCCACAGCCGCAGCTTGAACATCGGGATCTCGAAGGCCAGGTCGAAGAGCAGCCCCACCAGCGTCACCAGGAGCAGCATCCGCGCGATGCTGATCGCGGGCCAGCGGGCGCGGATCCGCTCCATCAGCGCGCAGACCAGGAGCGCGGCCCCGAGGTTGGTGAGCGGGTAGCAGAACAGGTGGAAGAGGAGCGGAAAGGGCAGCCGCCCGATGTCCGGGTTGACGGGCAGCGGAAAGCCCGCCAGCGGGTTGTTCAAGTTGACCCAGTTGGAGCTGTACATCCAGACCGGGGCGAAGATGTTGACCCAGGCATCCAGCCAGATCACCGAGTAGCCGGCGAGCATCAGCTTGGCGTCGAAGGTGAAGCGGCGCTCGCGGAGGCAGCGGCGCACCACCCAGGCGAGCAGGCAGAAGAAGAGGAAGCCGAAGGTCACCTCGTAGCCGCGCGCGGCCCACCAATTGACCGAGCCTGGCGTCTTCCACTGGGTGATCGAATACGGTCCGGCGGCCAGCCACGCCCCGTAGGTCCACGCCTGCATGGCGAGCATCAGCCCGCCGAAGCACGCGAAGTAGTGGGCGGCGCCCCAGCGCGCGCGAACGCCCGGGACCTCCAGCGCGCCGACCGAAGTCGCGGCGGTCACGGCCATGCGCCGTCGTCTCCCTCGATTACTGAACGGAAGCGTACCTATTGAAAGCGGTCCGCTCGGGCGGGTCAAGCGTGAAATGCGGCGCGCTGGCGCGCGGCCGGGAAACGCCTTCGCTCAGGGCTTCGTGCCAGCGACGGTGAAGAGCGTGCACCCGCCCGCGTAGTGTCCGCGCGCACCGAGCCGCTCCACACCGGCGAGCCAGTCCCGGGCCTGCTCCGCGTCGATCACGCCTTCGGCCCGAGCCCCCGCGACCGCGCGCTCCAGGTCGAAGAGCTCGGCGCCGACCACCGGGTCCGTGACGAATTGCACTTCGGGGCACACCGCAATGTCGACCAGACCCGCGTCGCGGAAGAGGCCGGGGAGCTGTCGTCCGACCCAACCGCTCGGGAAGCCGTCGCACACGAAGCGGAAGATCCGGCGCGTGATCTCCCGGTCCTCGGCGTTCACGATGAAGGTCTCCATGTCCGGCTCGGTCACCACCACGCGCCCGCCGGGCCGGACCACCCGCGTCATCTCCGCGACCACGGCCGCCGGATCGGTGGCGTGGACCAGCACGCGCTCGGCGTGGGCGGCGTCGACGCTGTCGTCGGGCAGCTCGAGCCCTGCGGCGTCTTCCCGTCGGAACTCCATCCGGGCCCCGGAGGCGGCGTTGCGCGTGCGCGCTTCGGCGATCATCGCCTCGCTCCGGTCGACGCCCACGACGCGTCCGCTCTCGCCCACGATCCCCGCGAGCGCGCGGGCGTCCTCGCCGGTTCCGCAGCCCACGTCGAGAGCGGTGGCACCGGGGCGCAGATTCATCAGGGCCCAGGCGCGGCGCTTCCAGGCGAGCGTGGCCTCGAGGCCGTGCTGCAGGTCGAGGCACTGCACGAAGGCCTCGGACGCGGCGGTCGCGTCGACGCGCTGGAAGTCGCGGCCCAGGGTCTGGAGTCGGCTCGACACGGTCGCAGCTCCTGCCGAACGCGCGGCTCAGGCCTTGCCCTGCCGCTCGCGGGAGGCCTTCGGCATGATCTCCTGATAGGTCATCTTCTCGTCGCGCCCCGTCGCACGCTCGTATACGACGTCGGTCGCCGCGTTGCCGTTCGGCGGGACCACATAGTCCCGGAGATCCATCACGTCGTCGATGTGTGCGGCGACCTCCTCGGGCTGGAGCCCGGTCTTGCCCGAGGCCCAGCCGCGCGCCATGCCCAGGAAGATCCGCGCTGCGTGGCTGCCGCCCGCCTGGAAGGTCTCGCCGCTGACCTGGCAGCCCGGGCTCAGCAGGTAGGTGACGACGGCCGCCACGTTCGCGGGATCCATCAGCTCGCCGAAGCGCTGCTTCTGGGTGTCGCGGGCCATGCGCGTCGCCGCGATCGGGCCCATCACGTTGACCTTGATGTCCAGACCCGCGAGCTGAGCCTCCTCGTGGATGCTGCGCGCCAGCCCGATCACGCCCAGCTTCGCCGCCGCGTAGGCGTGCACCAGGGGATGGCCGAAGATCGCGCCCGAGGTGGTGAAGACCATGCGTCCGTACTTGCGCGAGGCCATGTCGCGGTAGGCGGGCTGTCCGACGTGGTAGGCGCCCATCAGGTGGACGTCGATGATCTGGCGGATCTCCTCGAGGGACTGCTCGGAGAAGGGAGCGCCGCGCACGATCCCGGCGTTGTGTACCAGCATGTCGACGCGGCCGAAGGCATCGATGCACTGTCGCACGATCTCCGCCCCACCCTCGGCCGCGGCGACGTTGGCCGTCGAGGCGACCGCCTTCCCGCCGGCCTCGCGGATCTCCGCTGCGACGGACTCGGCGACACTGCGATCGCCTCCGGAGCCGTCGATCTCGGTGCCGATGTCGTTGACCACGACGCCGGCGCCGCGCTGGGCGAGCATCAACGCGTGGGCGCGCCCGATGCCGCGCCCGGCTCCCGTGACCACGGCTCCCTGACCGCTGAGGTCGATCTGCTTCACTTCGTCTCCTCCCGCCGCCTGGGCAGCCGCATGCGCGGATCAGTCTACCGGGAAGCGTCACGCCGCGAATGGTGAAGGGATGTACACGTGAATGAACACGTGGCTCTCTGCGCGATCCGACAATTACATCCTTGACGTTCGGCGGGTCCCGGGCGCAGGTTTCGTTGCAAAGCCGCCCGCGGTCGAGCGTGTGGCGAAGATCGCTGAACGCCGGGGAGAGAAAGCGATGGCCCACACGGACCTGGGACGCGAGTTCGGAGCGATCGATCGCAGCGGCGACGCCCAGGCGTTCGTCTCCGTGCTCGATCACCAGGTCCGGCAGGCGACGATCCTCGATCAGAAGGAGCGGGCGGCCATCCTGCTCGGGCTTCGCCCTGGGGCTCGGGTCCTCGACGTGGGATGTGGAACCGGCCACGACGCCCAGCGGCTCGCCGAGCGCGTCGGGGACGAGGGTGCGGTGGTCGGCGTCGACAGCAGCGCGGCGATGATTGAGACGGCGAAGGGGCGCGCCGCCGGAAGTCGCCTGCCGGTCGAGTTCCGTCTCGCGGAGGCAACCGAACTCGCGTTCCCGGACGAGAGCTTCGACGCCGTGCACAGCGAGCGCATGCTCGTGCACGTGCCCGCGCCTCTACGGGCGCTGTGCGAGATGGTCCGGGTCACCCGGCGCGGCGGCCGGATCGTGGTGACCGACGTGGACATCGGCACCTGGTTCGTGAGCCACCCGGACCGCGCGCTCACCCGCGTCGTCGCCAACGCGGTCTGCGATGCGGTGGCGAACGGCTGGATGGGACGCCAGCTGCGCGGATTGTTCCGGGAAGCGGGGCTGGTGGAGATCGAGGCCTACCCCGGCATCCTGTTCTTCACCGATCTCGAGTCGCTGATGGGGACGATGAGCCTTCCGGCGACCCTCGACCGGGTCGTCGAGCAGGGCCTCGCGACGCGCGAGGAGACCGCCGCCTGGCTGCGGACCCTCGAGGACGAGAGCGCCGCCGGCCGCTTCAGCGCCGGGACCGTCCTGGTGACGGTGGTCGGCCGCAGGCCGTGAGCGCCGGCGGATCCCCCACAAGGGGGTATCCCCGCGGGTCAATAAAAATAGACGCGAATGCCTCAAAATTAATTGACGCGGTCTCCGGACGCGGTTCATGCTGATCTCCTCTCGGAACCAAAGGGACGGCTGTGGCCGGTCCCTCGGAGGAGAACCCACCATGGCAAAGGCAATCCGACGGAGTGCTGGGAAGCGGGCGATCGGCGTCGCATTGATTTCAGGCTTGGGAGTCTGCTTATTGGCGGGCCCCGCGTTCGCCGTAGGCGTCCTCTACACCGGATCGTTTCGCTACATCATCCGGACCGGCCAGACGCCGCCGGTGCCGCCGGCCCAGCTTCCGACGTGGAGCGGGACGCTGAACGTCACGCCGAGCGGCGGTATCTCGATCCCGGCGAACAGCGCGAGCTTCCTGTCCACCGTGCACTGGACCAACCCGCCGACCTTCGCCGGTGTGCTCCAGCTGACGAGCTTCCTGAGTCTGATGAATCCGGGCGCGGGCGTAGCGGGACCGGGGGGCGGCCCGGCAGGGCTCTCCTTCGCGTTTCCATCCCCGACCGGAGCTCCTCCGGTCAACGCCACCTTCGGGGTCACGAAGCGCCTCGGCGCGGTGTCGGTCCCCGGTGGCGGGAATGCGTTCGGCGGCTCGCTGGGCTTCCTCTTCAACTACCAGGCGAACCTCGTCCTCTCCGGTGGGGGCGGAGGCGCCCCGAACCTCGCCTGTCCGCAGGTGCTGCCGGGATTCCCGGGGTCGCCCTTCACCGGGACGAATCAGGTCTCCTGCGTGGGGCTCACGACGGGCCCGTTGCCGGCGATGACGCTGCCGTCGGTGATGGTGCCCCGGGCGCTCACTGTGACGGGCTGGACGGCCACTACCGGGCCCGTGTTCGTCGGGGCGCCAGCGCCGGTCGCCACTACGACGCTGACGGCGATCGGCAGCGACGTGCGCAATACCGCCGGCACCACGGGAATGATTCAGCTCGTCGCGCCCTGGCTCTTCGGCTCGCAGAACGGACTTCCCACCGGACCGGCGGGGCAGAATCAAGGTGCCGTGATCCCGGAGTTCACCCTGACCCTGATGCCGGAGCCAACCGCGACCCTGGCCCTGCTGGGCGGGATCGCGACGCTCGTCGGGATGCGGGTGCTGGAGCGCCGTCGCCGTTCCTAGCGGGGGTAGGGGGAGAGCCGGACTGCGGAAGCCGGCTCCCACGTCCCCGGAATCGCTGGGGAACAGGCCGACTTCCCGTTGACACTATGCGGCGGGCCGGGGGGTGGGCGGATCGTGGAATCGCCTCCCCGGTGGGCACGTAACGCAGCGCGTCACATGGGGTTTGTCGCGGCGCCGAGGCCGGCGACCGATCCGGAGATATTCCGGCATCAACGCAACAAAAATACTTGACCGCCTCTCCTCCTGGTCCATATGCTGAGCCCGTGCTCGGGACATCCGCAACCGAGCCCTGGGTTCTACTAGGAGGCGATCATGTCCATCCGATCTCGCAGTTCTGGAATTCTCCTCTTCGCTGTGACGTTGGTGTGCGCGGTATTAGCGGCATCATCGGTGCTGGCGGTTCCCGTGATGTTCAGCGGGACCATGCGCCAGATCGTCCGAACCGGGCAGGTGCCGAACGTTCCGCCGGCCGCCACGATTCCGACGTTCAGCGGGGTGCTGAACGTCACGCCGTCGGGCGGGATCACGGTTCCGGCCAATCAGGCGAACTTCGCTACGAACTACGTCGTCACCAACCCGCCGACCTTCGCCGGCGTGCTCCAGCAGACGAGCTTCCTCACCGTGATGAACCCGCACTCGGCTACGGCGAAGCCGGGCAACGGGCCGGGGCCCTTCACGTTCGCGTATCCGTCTCCTACCGGAGGGGCCCCGCTCGATCCGACGCTCGGCGTTTCCAAGAGGCTGGGCGCCGTGTCGGCGGCCGCCGGACCGGCGAACTTCGGCGGCACCTTCCCGTTCCTCTTCAACTTCGTCGCCAATCTCGTCTTCTTCGGAGGCGGCGGCGGGAACCCGAACCTCGCGTGCCCGAACGGCGTCGCCGGCGAGTGGGGCCAGACGTTCGTGTTCGAGGCGACGGCGTCCTGCGTCGGCCTGACGACCGGTCCGCTTCCGGCGATGACGCTGCCCTCGGTGATGGTGCCGCAGCACGTCTCGCTGAACGGGTTCCCGGCGACCACCGGTAACGTCTTCGCCGCGGCGCCCGCACCGGTCGCGACGACGACGATCACTGCCGTGGGGAGCGACGTCCGCAACACCGCCGGGACGACGGGCATGATCCAGCTCGTGGCGCCCGCACTGTTCGCCGCGCAGCTCGGCGGGTCTGCCAACCTGGCCGGCCAGAACAACGCCGCGCTGATCACAGAGTTCACGCTCACGCTGATGCCCGAGCCCGGGGCGCTGATTGCGCTCTTCGGCGGCATCGCGGGGCTGGTGGGCCTGCGGGTGCTCGAGCGCCGCCGCCGCGGATAGGCGGATCGTCTTCGGATCAGGACCGGCGGGTCCCCTCTCCTATCGGGGGGGGGCGGACCCGCCGCGTACTCCGTCACGGCCTGGAGGCGGGGTGACGAGAGCGAGTGGCTCCGCAATAGCGGTGTCTCCCGCGACCGATTGCCAGGCGCCGGCCGGCCGGATCCGACGCGGACCCGAGGCGGCCTCGCGGAGTTCCGGCTAGGCGTTCGTGCCCGGTTCCCGCAGGCCCCCCATCACGAACTCGACCATCTCCTCGATCAGCGCATCCGCACCCACGCGTCCACCCGGTCGGTACCAGTCGCACACCTGGACCAGCAGGCCCAGGGTCGTGGCCGCGAGGATGTCCGGATCGCCCGCGCGAAACACCCCTCCCTTCTGTCCGGCCACGATCAGCTGGCGGATCGCGGCGAAGTGCTTGCGGCGGAAGTTGCGCGCCCACTCGCCGACCTCGCCGTCCATGCGTGCGAGCTGGCGCCCGATCAGGCCGACCTCGGTCGGGTAGGCCACGGTGAGCTTCAGCCGGGCTCGCAGGATGTGCTCGAGCCGCTCCGCCGGCGGCGCATCGCGCGAGGCCTCCTCCTCGACATCGAGGGTTCCGACCACGTTGTCGACCAGGCGCTGGTAGATCTCTTCTTTGGAGCCGAAGTAGTGGTAGAGGCTGCCGCGCACGATCCCCGCCTCACGCGCGATGTCATCGAGCTTGGTTCCTTCGAAGCCGAGCTTGTAGAAGACCTCCGCGGCGATCTTGAGGATCTCCTCGTCGCGGGGGAGGTCGCGGGCGACGGCCTTGCCCTGGCGAGGTCGCCCGCGGCGACCGGGCTTCGTCTTGGACATGGAGAGCTTGGCCGATCCACCGGCGCCCGCCTTTGCCTTGGGGGACATGAATCGTCTCCTGCGTCGGGACAGCGCGGGTCGGAGGGGAGTAGGCGGGACTGCTCTCGCGAGGGACCGGACCACCGTGACATTACCGGTACGGCCCGGTCGGAAGATGCAATCCTAGCAACCCGACGCAGCGCTGCACGTTCCGCGGCGCATCTGCAGCCGACTCAAATGTCACAGTATTCGAAGTTCGGCGAGGAGCCCCGCGTGCTCGGCGGGCCCTCTTAGGTCTCACCGCGCGCCACGCTCCGCGCCCAGCGGTAGTCGGGCTTCCCGCTCGGGGAGCGAACCACTCCATCGACGAGGTGGATCTCCCGAGGGACTTTGTAGCCGGCGACCTTCGTGCGCGCGTGGGCCGCGAGCTGCTCGAGAGTGGGGCGAGCTCCCGGGCGTGGCTGTACGACGGCGGCCACACGTTCGCCGAACCGCTCGTCGGGAACGCCGACGACGACGGCGTCGAAGACGTCGGGGTGGGAGCGGACGGCGAGCTCGACCTCTTCGGGGAAGACCTTCTCCCCGCCCGTGTTGATGCTCACCGAGCCACGCCCGAAGATCGTGATCGTTCCGTCGGACTCGACGGTCGCGCAGTCGCCCGGAACGACCCAGCGCCTCCCCTCGGCGTCCACGGGGAACGTCTCCGCGGTCTTTTTCGCGTCCTTGTAGTAGCCGAAGGGGATGCGTCCGGTTCGCGCCAGCCGGCCTCGTCTTCCCGAGCCCGGCGCGATCGGCCGTAGGCTCTCGTCGAGCACGCAGGTGGTGTCGTTCATCGCGAAGCGCGGACTTCCCTCTCCGCCCCGACCGACCAGGTTGCCCTGGGATCCGCTCTCCGAGGAGCCGAAGCTGTCGGCGATTACCAGCTCGGGGAGCACGGACCGTAGTGTCTCCTTGACCCCGTCGGAGAGAATCGCCCCGCCCGAGCCGATCATGCGCAGGGACCGCAGGTCGAACGCTCCGGGACTGCGGGCGAGCGCCTCCGCGAGGGGCCGCGCCATCGCGTCGCCCACCACCTGCATGCCGCTCACGGCCTCTCCCGCCGCCAGCCGCCAGATCGCCTCGGGATCGAGCCCGGACTCGGTCCAGAGCACGGCGCAGCGCCCGGCGAACCAAGCCGAGAGCGTGGCCCACTGCGCCGCGCCGTGCATGAGCGGGGCGATCACGAGGGAGCTGTGCGGGGGTCGTTCGCGCACGCGTTCGGCGAGCTCCTCGGGTCGTTCGGGGACTTCCTTGTAGGAGAGGGGCAGGATCGCCCCGAACAGGATGTCCTCGTGGTGCCACATGACCCCCTTGGGCATGCCGGTGGTGCCGCCCGTGTATAGGATGTAGAGGTCGCGCGGCGACCGGGGAGCGAAGTCCCGAGCCGCGGACGCCCCTTCGAGCGCCTCGGAGTAGTCGCGGTCTCCGCCGCGCGAACCGGTGCTTCCGTCCTCGACCACGAGCGCGCTCGACGGTCGTCCGAAGCGCCGACGGGCCTGGGCGACCGCGTCGGCGAAGCGTCGGTGATAGAGGAGCAGGCGGAGATCGGCGTTGTCGTACAGGTACTCGAGCTCGTCCGCCACGTAGCGGTAGTTCACGTTGATCGGCACGGCCCGGAGCTTGTAGGCCGCCAGCATCCCCTCGATGTAGGCGGTCCCGTTCAGCAGCTGCAGCCCGACGTGGTCTCCCTCTCCGACACCGAGCGATGTCAGTACGTGGGCGAGCCGGTTGGACCGGGCGTCGAGCTCGGCGAAGGAGAGCCGCTCGTCCCCGGCCACCAGGGCCAGGCGGTCGGGGATGGCATCGGCGACGATCTCGAACAGATCCGCGATCTGGAACGGCATGCTTCTCCTGGTCTTCCGCGGCCTCCCGCCCGGTGTATTATTGTGATTCTCAGGAACGGTAAAGTCCAGCGCGGGACAGGGCGACGTCGGCAGGAGGGGCGGTGAAGGTCTCTTTCGATGAGTACGCGAGCCGTTATCCCAACGTGGCACTCCGGCGGAGCGATGGAGTGCTGGAGATGCGGCTCCACTCGGACGGAGGGCCCCTGGTCTGGGGACGGGGCGTACACCGTCAGCTCGGACACTGCTTCTCGGACGCCGGATCCGACCCCGACAATCGCGTGGTGATCCTGACCGGTACCGGCGACGCCTTCTGTGCTCGCACCGACGACAGCTTCGCCGGCACCTTCGATGCCGGGCTGTGGGACGAGCTCTTCCACGACGCGCGGCGTCTGCTCACGAACCTGCTCGACATCGAGGTCCCGCTGATCACGGCCGTCAACGGTAAGGCCTCGGTGCACGCGGAGCTGGGCGTCCTGGGTGACATCGTCGTCGCCGCGGAGGGCGCCGTGTTCCAGGACGCCGCGCACTTCCGCCACGGGGCGGTTCCGGGAGACGGCGTCCACGTGATCTGGCCGCACCTGATCGGGCCGGCGCGCGCGCGCTACTTCCTGATGACCGGGCAGCGGATCGGCGCCGAGGAGGCACTGCGACTCGGCTTCGTGAACGAGGTGCACCCGCGAGATGCGCTGCTGGACCGCGCCCATGCCCTGGCGCGCGAGCTCATGCGGCAGCCGCCGATGACACTCCGCTATACGCGGGCCCTGTTCACCCGTCCGCTCAAGCGCCTCCTGCTCGAGGATCTGGGCTTCGGCCTCGCGCTCGAGGGACTCGCCGGACACGCATACTGGCCCTCGGTGGCTCGCGAACCCCGATCGCCCTCGCCCGGAGGCGACGCCGAACGGCCGAAGCGCCGCGACGGAGGAGTCTCGTGATCGAAGTCGGCCTGATGCTGGACATGCGCAATCCGCCGCGCTGGCGGCGTCCCTGGGACCGCTTCTACGCGCAGACCCTCGAGCTGGTCGAAGAGGCCGAGTGTCTCGGCGCCCGCTCCGTGTGGACTTCGGAGCACCACTTCTTCGAGGACGGCTATCTCCCCCAGCCGCTGACCCTCGCCTCGGCCCTCGCCGCCCGCACGAAGGCAATGCGGATCGGCACGGCGATCCTGGTCGCGCCGCTGCGCTCTGCGCTGCAGATCGCGGAGGAGGCGGCCGTGGTCGACCTCGTCAGCGGCGGACGGCTCGATCTGGGTCTCGGCGCCGGCTACCGGCTGCCCGAGTTCGAGGCCTTTGGCGCCGATCACTGCGGCCGTTTCGCGACGCTCCGGCGACGAGTGCAGGAGGTGCAGGAGCTGCTCGCGGGCGGGCACGTCACTCCGCCTGCGATCCAGGATCCGCTCCCGATCTGGTTCGGCGCCGGGGCGGCGAAGGCCGCGCGTTATGCGGGACGGATGGGTCTCCCCCTGCTGAACGCATGGTCGGAGGTGGCCGAACCGTATCTCGAAGGCCTGCGCGAGGGAGGGCACGACCCCCGAACCGGACGCATGGCGGGACTGCTCAATCTCTTGATCGCCGACGACCCCGAGGAGGCCTGGGCGCGCGCACGTTCCCACATCGAGTACCAGTGGAACAGCTACGGTCGCTACGGCGTGGAGGGGCTGGGCGTCGACCCTCCGCCTCCGATCGACGCCGAGGCGATGCGCAAGCCGCGCGCGGACGGCTGCCCGCCCTTCCTCGGCGCCTTCACGCCCGAGCAGGCGGCTTCGATGATCGCCGCGCTCGCGCGGCGCGGCCCCGTGGAGAGCGTGCACTTCTGGGCGTCGATGGCCGGGCTGCCCGACGACCTGGCGCGGCGTCACGTGGAGCTCGTTTGCACGAGACTGCGCGCGGCCCTGGAGTCGGTGGGCCCTGAGCGCGGTGATGCGCGCGCCTCCTGAGGGTCAGCCGGTGGAGGGAGACGGCGCGGCACGGGAACGGGCAAGCGGCGAGGCGACCGGCCTCGACGCGCGACGGCAGCATTACCGGCGGTGCGGACTCCACACCGACGAGCAGGTGGGCTGGCTGTTGACCCGGGCGGCGGAGCGCTGGCCCGATCGCGAGGCGGTGATCTGCGAGGGCCAACGCTGGACCTTCGCTGCGCTCCACGACTGGACCGGCGCCGTGGCCCGCGCGCTGGTGGAGCGCGGCATCGCGCCGGGCGACCGCCTGCTCTGGCAGCTCCCCAACAGCGTGGAGGCGCTCGTGCTGCACCTGGCGGCCTGGCGGATCGGCGCCGTATCCGTTCCCGTGGTGCCGATCTACCGCGAGCACGAGATGCGGCTCATCCTGCGGGACGTGCGGCCTCGGGCCGTGGCGTTCTCCGCGGCGCTCGGAGCGCGCCGCCCGGCCGTCGAGATGGATGCGCTGATGGAGTCCGTCGGCGTGCGACCGGCGCTGAAGCTCTCGGTCGGTGGCTCGGCCGGTGACGGCTGGCTTCCGGTTCCGGAGCCGCCGACGCGTGGGGGCGTCATGGGGGTCGGGCTTCCCCCTCCGCTTCCGCCGGACGCCTGCTGCCTTGTTCTCTACACGTCGGGAACCACGTCCGCTCCCAAGGGTGCCATGCACGCCTCGCGCTCTCTCCTCGCGACGATCCGCCTGTGGCGCGACACCTACCATTTTACGCCCGAGGACTGCTTCATCGCGGGCTCCCCGATCACCCACGTCGCGGGGCTCCTGCTCGCCGTGCTGTTGCCGGCGGCCACCGGAGCGCGGGCGGTGGTGATGCCTTCCTGGGACCCGGATCGCGCGGTGGCGCTCTGCGAGTGCGAGCGCGCGACCTTCAGCTGTGGCGCCACGGTCTTCCTCCAGGGCTTCGTGGAGCGCTACGAGGCCGGCGCTGCTCCGGTCCACCGGCTTCCCCGCTTCATGTGCGGGGGAGCGGCCGTGCCGCCGGCGATCATCGAGCGCGCGTCGGCGGTGGGCGTCCAGGCGTGGCGCTGCTGGGGCATGACGGAGGCGCCCACCGCCACGCTCGCCACGCCGGAAGACTCTCTCGAGCGCCGCGCGCGCCGCGACGGCTTCCCCACCGAGGGGTGCGAGATCGAAGCGGTCGACGCCCTGCGGCGCCCGCTGCCGCTCGGAGAGCAGGGCGAGCTGCGCGTTCGCTGCGCGCAGCAGATGCTGGGCTACAGCGACGCCGAGGCGAACGCCGCCCAGCTCGATCGCGACGACTGGTTCTACACCGGCGACGTCGGCTTCGTCGACGGTGAGGGCTGGGTCACGATGACGGGGCGGAAGAAGGACATCATCAATCGGGGCGGCGAGAAGTTCTCGTCCCAGGACATCGAGCACGCCATTGCCAGCCATCCTGTGGTCGAGTCGGTGGCGGTGGTCGGGGTTCCCGATCCGCGTCTGGGCGAGGCCGTGGCCGCATTCCTGGTTCTGCGGCGCGGGGCGCCGTGGCCCGGTGAGGCGGAGATCGTCGCGCACCTCGAGACGCAACGGCTGGCTCGTCCGAAGATCCCCGTGCACTGGCAGGTGGTGGAGAGCCTCCCGATGACCTTGTCCGGGAAGGTGCAGAAGCATCTCCTGGTCAACCGCTGGCATGCGGAGCGGTCGGGCGCACCGTGCGCGGGATAGCGACGCGCGAACCAGGAAGACGAGGGGAGGGCAGCAGATCGTGCACATCGGCGTCCAGTACGTCGCGTTCCAGTGGCCGTCCGGATCGCCGGACATCGCGTCGCAGGTGGCGGACATCGCCCGCGCGGTCGATGAGTCCGGCTTTGCGAGCCTGTGGGTCGAGGACCACTTCTTCCAGATTCCCGCGGTCGGACCCGCAGAGGATCCCATGCTCGAGGCCTACAGCACCCTCGGCTATCTCGCCGCCGTCACGCGGCGCGTCCGGCTCGGCGTGCTGGTCTCGGGCAATACCTACCGAAACCCCGGTCTGCTCGTGAAGGTCGTCACCTCGGTCGACGTGCTGTCGCAGGGGCGCGCCTACCTCGGCGTGGGGACGGGATGGCTGCGACGGGAGCACGAGGGGCTCGGCTTCGATTGTCCCCCGGTGGCGGAGCGCTTCGAGCGGCTCGAAGAGACGCTGCAGATCGCCCGACAGATGTGGTCGGACGAGAATGGCCCCTTCCAGGGCCGGCACTATCGGCTCGCCGAGACCCTGTGCTCGCCCGCGCCCGTATCGAAGCCGCATCCGCCGATCCTCGTCGGCGGCATGGGCGAGCAGAAGACGCTGCGCCTCGTGGCCCGCTACGCCGACGCCTGCAACTTCTACATCGTCGACCGCGCGAAGGGCGTCGCTCCCATGCGGCGAAAGCTCGACATCCTTCGCGCGCGCTGCGACGAGGTCGGACGCTCGTTCGACTCGATCGAGCGAACGGTGCTGCTCGGGACCTCGCTCGCCACGGGAGGCGAGACGTCGGCCGACGTGATCCACCTCTGTAGCGAGCTCTCGGCGGCCGGCTTTCAGCACGCGATCTTCATGCTCACGCCCGGCCACGAGCGGGAGCTGGTGGAGACGCTCGCCACGGACGTACTGCCCGAAGCCGCCGAGCTCTAGCGGGAGGTACCGAAGCAGAGCGCCCGTTGCGCTCGATGCCGTCAGCCGGTGCGGCTCCCCGCCGCGCGCTTCTCCGCCCGTTCCTTCAGCGCGCGATCCGCTGCCACGAAGCCCGGCTTCGCCTTGTCGAGGAAGCTGCGCGCCACCGGGACGAGGAGGCCCGTGAAGCGCTCGACGTCTTCCAGGTGGACGCCTCCGTCCGGGCGGGGGTGCAGCGTGAAGCGGTGGCTTCCGTCGCAGAGTCCCGGGAGCAGCGCGTGTCCGGACCATTCGAGACGCTGCTCGGTCGCGAGCTCGGTCACGCGAACTCGGGCCCGGATCTCGCGCTGGCCCGGCGGTGCGAAGCGGGCGCGCAGCCGCTCTCCCAGCGCGAGGGGGCCAACCAACTCGCGGACGAAGGGATTCCACTCGGGGTAGGCCGGCAGGTCCGTCAGGATCTCCCAGACGATGCGGGCCGGTGCGTCGATGTCGATCTCGTTGCGGATCTCGTGCACTTCGTCCTCCTTCGGCCCGTCTCCGCGGACCGGTACGTCAGTGTTCGCGGGCGGTCGCTCCGAGCGTCGCGCGCGCCCGCTCGAGCTGCACCACGGGTTCGAGCTGCCGGGACTCGGGCCCGAGCACCTGCGCGGCCCAGGCGAGAAGCGTCGCCACCTCGGGGCGCGGGCCGTCCTCCGCCCGCTCGTTCCCATCCAGGAAGAGTTCTCCGCTCCCGCCGTCGATCGTCAGCACGCGGCCCGGCTCGATTGCGACTCCGGCCAGGAAGGCCCCGTCGCGCTCCACCGAGAGCGAGGAGATCCCGACCACCGCCGGCTTTCCCCAGCCGCGCGCCACCACGGCCGCGTGGCTCGCCAGACCCCCCGTCGCCGTCGCGATCCCCTCGGCGACGGCCATCCCGTGCACGTCGTCGGGGGACGTCTCCCTCCGCACGAGGATCACCGGCTCCCCCCGATCGGCAGCGGCGATCGCGTCGTCGGCCGAGAAGAACGCGCGTCCCGTCGCGACCCCCGGCGACGCCGGAAGACCCCTCGCGATCGCGGCCCCGGATCCGGAGACGCGCGAACTGGAGAGAGCCTGTCGCAGCTGCTCCGGGTCGACGCGGAGCAGGGCCTCCTCCCGGGTGAGCGGGAAGTCGCGATCGTCGGCCATGTCGACGGCGATGCGCACCGCGGCGGCCGCGGAGCGCTTCGCCGGGCGCGCCTGGAGAATCCAGAGCACGCCGCACTCGACGGTGAACTCGACGTCGCAGGCGTCGCGGTAGTGACGCTCCAGGCGGTCGAAGGTCGCGAGCAGCTCCGCGTGGATTCCGGGGTCGATTTCGCGCAGGGCGCTGAGGGGGAGCGTGGCGTGCGTGCCCGACACGACGTCTTCACCCTGCGCCCCCGGGAGATAGTCCCCGTAGGCAATGCGCTCGCCGGTCGCGGGGTCGCGGGTGAAGCCCACCCCCGTGCCCGAGATCCCCTCGCGGTTGCCGAACACCATCGCCTGTACGTTCACCGCGGTGCCGAGATCGGCGTCGATCCCCTCGCGCGCGCGGTAGGCAACGGCCCGGGGCCCGTCCCAGGAGCGAAACACCGCCTCCACCGCACGCTCGAGCTGCTGTCGCGGGTCCTGCGGGAACGCCTCGCCGGTGGCGGTCTGGTAGGCAGCGCGAAAGCGACGCACCCGTTCCGCCGCCGAAGCGCGCTCGTCGCCGCCGAAGATGCTCCGGGGCACGCCCATGACGATCTCGCCGAACATCCGGATCAGCCGCGCATAACAAGCGCTCGCGAACTCCGGCGAGGTGGCGCGCGCGAGCCCCTCGCAGGTCTCGTCGTTCAAGCCCAGGTTCAGGAGGGTGTCCAGCATGCCCGGCATCGACGCAGCCGCTCCGGAGCGCACACTGACGACGAGCGGCCGGCTCGGATCCCCGAGAGCGAGACCCAGCGAGCTCTCGAGGCGTGCGAGCGCCGCCGTCAGCTCGGGGCGGAGGGCGTCGAGTCCGTGCCGTCGGTAGCGGTGGAATCCGGTGGTCGCGATCGTGAAGCCGGGAGGCACGCGCAACCCGAGCCCACGCGTCATCTCGGCCAAGCCGGCGCCCTTGCCGCCGAGCAGCGCTCGCAGCGCGGGGGCGGGGAGGGCGTGGGGATGGTCGAAGGGGAAGACGTGGGGGGCGAGCAAGGGACGGCGACGCTCCAGGATCCTCAGTCGGCGCGGCCCGCCGCTGCCTCCTCGGCCCGGCTGCGCCCGCTGGCCTGGAGCAGTTCCTCGTGGAACTCGAACCAGACGGTGTGATAGCTGTCGATCATCGGGGCGGCGAGGTAGCGAGGATCGCCGTCGGCTACGCGGTCACGGGCCCGCGCGAAGCGGAAGGCATAGACCGCGAGGCGTGGCAGATGGCGCCCGGCCGCGTCCGCGAGCGGCGCGAGGCGATCGTGGAGCGCCTCGAAGCGCTCGATCACGGCGCGGTCGTAGTCGGGATCGCTGTGGTCGTTGAGCTTCTGGTCTCCCTCGACGTCGCGCAGTTGCCAGTCCGTGACGATCCGCTTGAACTCGCCGTTGATCGCGTCGAAGCGCTGGTAGATCTGCTCGAAGGCGGTGCGCTCGAGGCCGGCGCGCTCCGTCGCCAGCGCGCAGGCGAGTGCCGAATGTCCCGGCTCGGTGAGGCGTACCCCGCGCGGCAGCGCTTGAACGAGGCCCTCGACCTCGAGCGCCGAGAGCCTGCTCTCGATCTCGCTCGCCTTCGCGCCGAGCGCTTCCACCAGCGCCGACCCGGGGGCGACGCCCTTCAGCCGGAGCGCCTGGAGGAGCGACGTTCGATCCATCCGGACTGGCCACCTCGTTCTGCCGCGCCGGCACCGAGACCGCCCCACAAGCGGTTTCGCGCCCACCGACCTGTGAAAAAGATTTACAATACGCTGCCGAACGCGGCCTTGAAAGTGTAAATGCATTCACACCTTCACGCGCGAGACTCGGTCGACGGCATGGAGCCGGGGGGCCTTGGAGACCCGCTCCACGAGCCCGTGGGCCCGGACACGGCTTGGCACACTGCGAACATCGCCGAGGCCATCCCCGGAGTCCCGACGCCTCTCGGATGGACCTTCTGGTTCGAGGGTCTCGAGCTCGGTCTCCGCAGCGCGGCGGCCGGGCTCGGGGTGTTGAGCCGGCGAGAGGTCCGGATCGAGCCGACCCCCGATCGGCGCGCCTGCGCGATCGTCTACGGGCGGCCCGCAGCCAATGTCGACTTCCTCCGGGCGATCGCGGATCGGGTTCCCGGGTCGTCGGGAGAAGCGCTGGAGCGAAGCTTTCTCGGCGCGGGGCGCACGGAGGTCGTCAGCCAGCCCACGCGCCGGCGCTACCCGGCGATCGCGCTCCGCATTCCTTGGGCGTTGCTGCGCGTACCGCGCCGCGCACGGCGGGCGCTGGCCGACTCGGATGCCTGGTGGCATTCAGCGTTGGCGGCAGGGCCTCGGCCCGAGGAGGCGCTGCGCTGGTTCGAGGAGGCGCGCGTTCGCTTCCGCGAGGCCCAGACGCTCCAGGGCCAGATCGGAATGCTCTGCCCGCCGCATTTCGACGCGGTCGCGGCCCTGGCGAGGAACGCCGGGTGTCCCGGGAGCGAGATGGTGCTGGCCACGCGCGAGGGGGGGGTGATCGAGGTGGAGGAGCTCGCGGCGCTCTGGGAGGTCTCCCGGGGGCGCGTGCGGCTCGAGGACTTCCTCTCGGCGCACGGCTATCACGCCCCCGACGAGGGCGAGCTCTCCAGCCATTCCTGGCGGGAGGATCCCCGTCCGCTGCAGAACGTGCTCGCCACCTACTCCGGTCTCGGAGAAGACGCGGCGCCACTCGCCGTGCTCGACCGTCAGGCCCAGGCGCGGGCCCGCGCCGAGGCCGAGCTGCTGGCCGGCCTCTCCTCGTCGCGGCGAGCATGGGCCCGTGCGGTCCTGGCCGCGGCCCGGCGCTTCCTGGCCCAGCGCCAGGTCGGAAAGGCGAGCTTCCTGCGCGTGATCGACGTCGCGCGCGCAGCCGCGCGGTCCCACGGCGAGCTGTTCGTCCGCCGCGGTGTGCTCGAAGATCCGGAGGACGTGTTCTTCCTCACGGTGAGCGAGCTGCGGGATCCGCCGAAGGCGGCGCGCGAGGCGGCCGCCCATCGCCGCGAGCGGCGGGCCCACTACCTCGCCCTCGAGATGCCCGAGCACTGGGTGGGCGTGCCGACACCGATGCAGCGCCCCGTCTCGACGGGGATCTCGATCGAGGCCGTGGGGGCGGGGCCGGGCATCGCCGAGGGGCCGGTGCGGGTCGCGGCCGATCTCGTCGCCGCCAGCGAGCTCCAGCCCGGCGAGATTCTCGTCTGTCGCCACTCCGACCCCGGCTGGGCGTCGCTGCTGGTGGTCGCCGCCGCGTTCGTGGTGGAGGTCGGGGGCCGGCTGAGTCACGCGGCGATCGTCGCGCGCGAGCTCGGCACACCTTGCGTCGTGAGCGCGCGCGACGCGACGAAGCGACTGCGGACCGGCGACCGGGTCCGGGTCGACGGCGGCGCCGGAACCGTCGAAATCCTCGCGCGAGCATCGGAAGCGTCGACGGCGCGTCCCGGCTAGGACGCCCGTCCAGAGGAGGAGCTGGGTGGGGATCGTGAAGAAGGTGGGCATGGTGATCTATCCCGTCGCGTCACTCGACGCGGCCGCGTCATTCTACGGAGAGGCGCTCGGTCTGCCGGTGCGTTTTCGCGACGGCGATCGCTTCTGCGCCTTCGACGGCGGAGGCGTGACGGTCGCCTTGGCGGCCGGGGCGGAGCGCCTGTGCGATACGCCCGCCGTGTCGTACCAGGTGGACGATCTGGAAGGGGCGGTGGCGACGCTCTCGGCTGCGGGGGCCTCGGTGCTGCGGCCCATCGAAGAGGGCCCGCACGAGCGTCGCGCGGTGCTCCGGGATCCCTCGGGCAACGCCTTCGTGGTGTATGCCCGCCGGAGCTGATCCCCGGGAGCGCGCAGCCGCGAGCTGGGACCTGCTGCACGAGGAAGCCGGCCCGCGCGGTGCCTGGACCCGTGTCAACGTCTCCGAGGCGATCCCCGGTGTGCCGACGCCCCTCACCTGGAGCTTCTGGTTCCCCGTCCAGGAGCTGGGCATCCTGGGAGCCTGGAACGATCTCGGCCTCGCGCCGCGGTCGGAGGTGCGGATCGCCTCCCGGACCGACGACCGGCTCGGGGCGATCTTCTACGGGAGACCCGCCGCGAATCTCGATCTGATGCGGCGCATGGCCGACCGCATCCCGGGCTCCTCCGGCGATGCCCTGGAGCACCAGCTGCTCGGCCGACGACGGTCGGGCCCGCTCTGCGCGCCGGCCCGCGCGCGCCATCCGGCTATCGCGCTCAAGCTGCCCTGGGCCGTATGGCGCCTGCCCGCCCGCCTGGAGCGCCTGCGCGCCGAGCTGGATCCGTGGTGGAAGCGGTCGACCGACCCCGGGGCTTCGATCGACGATCCCTCGCTCGTGCGCGACCTGCGCGCGTCCCACGACGCGTTCCTGCGCGTGATGAGGCCCCACGCGGCGGCCTCGAACATCGCGCAGCTCTGCTACGAGCAGGTGCGTCGGCTCGCCGAAGACGCGCGGCGTCCCGGCCTGGAGGTTGCGCTGGTGTCCGGGTACAGCGGCCTGGAGGAGACCGCGGAGCTGCGCCTGCTGTGGGACGTGGCGCGAGGCCGGTGCCCGCTCGAAGCCTACCTGGTCGAGTACGGCTTCCACGCGCCTTCGGAAGGCGAGCTCTCCAGCCGCTCCTGGCGGGAGGACGCGTCACCGCTGCAGGTCGCGCTCCGCGGCATGCGGAAGCGCGGGGAGGAGGAGAGCCCACTCGACACCGAACGGCGTCAGTCGAGCCGGCGCGCGGAGGCCGAGCGGGAGCTGCTCGCCGCGCTTCCGGTGGGGCGGCGCCGACGAGCGCGGATCGCGTTGGCGGCGGCGAGGCGCTACGTGCCCCAACGCGAGCAGGGCAAGGCGACGTTCCTGCGGGTCCTCGACGTAGCGCGCCGCGCCGCCCGGGCGCGCGGTCGGATCTGGACGGAGCGCGGCCTGATCGCGGACGCCGACGACGTCTTCTATCTGTCGCTCGACGAGTTGACCGGTTCCGCGCCTCCGCGGGACGCCGAAGCGCGGATCCGGTTCCGACGCGAGCGTCGCGCCGTCTACCAGGGGCTCGAGCTTCCGCAGGCCTGGGTCGGCATGCCCCGACCTCGCGCGCTCGCCGCCAACCCGGTCGCGCGCGACCGCCGCATTGAAGCGCTCGGGGTGAGCCCCGGCGTCGTGGAGGGAAGCGTACGCGTGGTCGACGATCTGGACGCCGAGCCCCTCTTCGAGCCCGGCGAGGTGCTCGTGTGTCCTCGGACCGACCCGAGCTGGGCCTCCCTGCTGTGGCTGGCCGGCGCGGCGGTGATCGACGTCGGCGGCCCCCTCAGCCACGGCGCGATCGTCGCTCGCGAGCTGGGCATTCCGTGCGTCATCAACGCGGGGGATGCGACGCGACGCCTCCGCACCGGCGACCGGGTCCGCGTGGACGGCTCCGCGGGCACCGTGGAAGTGCTCGGATCCGCTCCTTTCCGTTGACGCCGGTCAGTCCCGGATATTACTGTGCGAATGAATACCTAAAAGAATCCGCCGGTGCCGGCGTGGGAGGGGGCCGTGACGAGCTACAGCCGCGAAGACGAGCTCCCGCACCGCCCGGGACCCGAAGAGAACTGGCAGGAGAGCGTGTGGCTCCAGTGGTACGACGCCGAGGTCGGCCTCGGCGGTCTGCACCGCATCGGACAGGAGGTGAACCGGGGTGACGCGAACGCGCTCTTCTGTCTGGTGAGCGACGAGGGGACACGATTCCGGCGCGTCCTGCCGCATCTGACGCTGCGCCCCGAGGACCGCAAGGGCGGGATCGGCGCGGGGGAGGGCATCCGGATGAGTGACGAGTCCGGCGGTCCCCGCCTGGTCCAGCGCCAGCGCGAGGCGGAGATCGATCTCGTCTTCGAGGACTTCCACGAGCGGATCAACCTCTGGGACCTGCGTCGCGACCGGGGCGCCGAACTGATGAGCCAGACCGCCGCCCACCACTACGAAGTAGGCGGCCGGGTTCGGGGTCGGGTGCGGATCGGGGACCGCGTCGCCGACGTCGACGGCCTCGGCTATCGCGATCACTCCTGGGGCCCCCGCGACTACCGGGCCTGGCTGTCGCACCGCTGGGTCGCAGGCACCTTCGGCGAGGAGCTCACCTACTCCCTGATCACGATGCACGGAGCGCGCGGCGAGCTGATCCGCACCGGCTACGTCGTACGCCAGGGCAAGCCGACGCTCGCGTCGGACATCGACATCCTCGCCTACCTCGAGCCCGACGGCTTCACGCACCGCGGCGGCCGCGCCACCGCGCGTCTGGCGGACGGCGAGGCCCTCGACATCGACTTCGAGTTGGTCGACGGGATGGTGTGGGGCCTCCACGGGCTCGCCGGGCTGGACACGATTTGCGTCGCGCGCTGTGGAGACCTCGTCGGCCAGGGAGACTTCGAGATGACCAACAACGCCACCAACGGGCGCGCGCCGATCACCCTGGCAATCGGCGCGGCTCTCGAGGACGGCCTCACTCAACGGCCGTCGGCGCAGCGAACGGGGGGAGTTGCGTGAACGGAGGCTCCGGTGCACGGCTGGTCGTCTACGGCGTTCCCTCGAGCCAGCCTGCGCGCTCCGTGTACTGGACCTGCCTGCTCAAGAGGCTTCCGTGTGAGCTGCGCTTCTACCTCAAGCTGGAGGATCAGCGCGGCGGCGCCTTCGCGCGCATCAGCCCGACCTGGAACGTCCCCGCGATCGAGGACGGCGACTTCGCCCTCTACGAGATGCCGGCGATCCTCGCCTACCTGTGCCGGAAGCACGGCTGGCAGGATCTCTACCCCGAAGGTCTCCAGATCCGCGCCCTCCTGGACCAGTACCTGCACTTCCACCACAGCTTCACGCGCCTCGCCACGATGAAGCTGATGGCGCCCCACGTGATGAGGATGGCGGGCGGGATGCCCGAGGACGGCATCAATGTCCTGCTGATCGAGGCCGTGCAGCGTGAGATGGACTCGCCCGAGACGGTGATCGAGCGCGGGACGCTGCGCGTGGGTCGCGTCGTCGACATCATCGAGCGCCACTACCTGGGCACGGGATCGCCCTTCCTCTTCGGTACGCCGGCTCCCACGATCGCCGACATCGCGTGCTACGGCGAGCTGGGTCAGCTGCGCTGGGCGAATCTCTTCGACTACGCGCCCTACCCGAACGTCCAGAGGTGGCTCGCGGCGATGGAGGAGGTTCCCTTCCACGACGTGGTCCACCGCTACAACACGGAGCTGGGCGACATCCGCACGCGGCCGAACACGCCCGAGCGCTACCTCCAGGCGATGACAGCGGCCTTCGCCGCCCTCGAGGCGGAGGGGGTGATCGTTACGCCCCTGTCGTGAGCGCGCGGCGCGGGGTCGTCGCCGGGCCCGCACCTGCCTGGGAAGAGGCCTCGCGATCGACCGCGGCGAGGAAGGCCTCGGCGGCCGGAGCGAGGATTCCGGCGTCCAGACCGGAGGAGGCGAGCAGGCCGAGGGCGAGCTCGATGTCCTTGCGGCCGTTGCGCGCGACGAGCTCGATGCCGCGCTCCCGGCCAAGGCCGAGGGAGAACTGGCTGTCTGCGTAGACGCCGAGGCCCCAGCTGGCGCCCGAGCCGGCGCGGATCACCCGGGCGAGGGCGGCTCGGTCGAGACCTAGCTGGCGGCCGCGCTCGAGGGCGTCGTGCGCCACGGCCAGGTTGCAGCCGCCGACGAGGTTGTTGATCAGCTTCGCGACCTGCCCGGAGCCCACCGGGCCCAGATGCACCGCCGCGCCGAAGGTCTCGAAGACCGGGAGGCACCGATCGAAGGCTTCGCGGTCCCCGCCCACCATGATGATCATCGAGCCCGCGCGCGCGGCCTCGGCCATTCCGCTCACCGGCGCATCCAGCAGCGCGATGCCGCGATCGGACGCGCGCGCGGCGAGGCGGCGGCAGGTTTCTGGATGGATCGTGCTGTGCACCGCGATCGCCGATCCCGGTGCCATGGCCTCCAGCAGACCGCTCGCGACCACGACCTCCTCGACCCCCGCATCGTCGACGACGCAGATCCCCACGACGTCGCTCTGGGCCCCGAGCGCCGCCACCGACTCCGGGAAGGTCGCCCGCGTATCCCGGAAGGGCTCCAGCGACGCCGCGCGCCGCGCGTAGACGGCGAGCGGGAAGTCGCCCTCCAAGATCCGACGCGCGATCGGCGCCCCCTGGTCTCCTACGCCGATGAAGCCGACTCGGGTGTGGCTCATCCGCTCCCCCCTCGCCTTGCGGATCCCGCGGTGCCCGGCTCCCTTCGCGACAGGCCCTCCTGCTGGGTCCCCCGCACCACCAGACCCGGGGGTGCGGTGCCGCGCCGCGGGTTCATCACCATCTCGAAGGAGGCGTAGCCGGTGCGCCCCTCGCAGCGGGCGATGCAGATCGGCTCGTAGCAGCACACGCCGTGGTTCCCGAAGAGGACGCCGTCCACGGTTTCGCACTCGATCGAGACGACGTCGCCGTCGCGAAGCTCGAAGGTGGCCGTGCCGCCGCGGTGGGTGAGCCCGTCGGTCTCGACCGAGAGGACGAGGTCTGCCGAGCGGGCCCAGGTCACCTTGCCGTCCCGGCAGACGTAGCCCCCGGTCATGAAGCGGCCGTCCACCGCGTAGAAGGAGAAGCCCGCGAACGAGAGCTCGGGTCCGAGGCTGCCGCCGATCCAGCGGTGACAGGTGACGTAGTCCCAGCGCCGGGGTCCCCAGGAGTGGTCGCGGTGACAGAGCGCGTCGACTTCGTAGACCCGGTCTCCGATCCGCGCGCGGCCCCGGGCGCGGCCCGACACCTGAAAGTGTCCAACGGCCAGCTGGCTCATCTCCGGGTGCTCGTCCGAGTCCCACAGGTCGTGGCGGGGTGTCGTGTTCTCGACGGACAGGTCGAGCTCGAGATCGGGCTCAGCGACCCGCAGCCTCGGCGAGCCTTGCGACACGTCGAGGAAGTGCGTCGGACCGGCGCCGAAGCCCCCGTCGCGTTCAGCCGAGCCCAGGGGTCCGTCGGTCCGGTTGCGGCGGAAGCGCAGGCCGTCACGGCTTACGACTCCGCACCACAGCACGGACGCGCCGCGTCCGATCTCGTGTCCGATGCGGTGGAAGCCGCCGATCCCGGAGTCGTCGTCCCACCAACCGAGAACGACGCTCTCCTGCCAGGTGGGGTCGGCTCCGGGCGCGTGCGGAAGCTCGTCCTCGGGCGGGTAGCCGGACATCCGGGAACTCCTCGGCGAGGGGCCAGTCTACCTCTTACAGTCATTGATGTGCACGGTATTCCTTGACGGCCGGGCGGGGGCACGCGTAGCGTGCGCTCGACCGTGGACGATCCCCTTCACCAGCACAGCGGACCCGACGTGGCGTGGACCCGGAGCAATACCGCCGAGGCAATGCCCGCGGTCCCGACTCCGTTGAGCTGGACGTTCTGGTACCGCGCGCTCGAGCTGGGGGCGCGCGGGATGTACGCAGACCTGGGTGTGTGGCCGCGCAGCGAGGTCCGGCTGCCTGCCGAGGTGGACGAGCGCCTGGTGGCGATCTTCTACGGGCGCCCGGCGGCGAACGTGGACGCCGCCCGGCGTGTCGGAGACGCGATGCCCGGGACCTCGGGCGACGCCGTCGAGGAGCAGCTGTTCGGCACCACGCGCCCGGGGATCGCGAGCCGTCCGCGGTGGCGCCGCTACCCGATCGTGATGGTGCGCGCCCCCTGGCAGCTGCTGCGCGGGGGGTCGCGGCTGGCGCGCCTTCGCACCGAGACCCACCGCTGGTGGCGCGACACCACCGCCCGCCTCGCTGCCCGCAACACTTCGATCGACATCGCGCGCCTGGCCTTCCCGGAGGCGATCCGCCGCTACGAGCAGCAGATGCGCGCCAGCAACGTCCTCTTCTCCCAGCTCACCTTCGACCTGGTGCGGCGTCTCGCCCAGGAGGTCGGACTCGCCGGCGCCGAGGCCCGTCTCGTCTCGGGGTACGGGTCTATGGAGGAGGGCCGGATGCTCACCGATCTGTGGGAGGTGTCCCGGGGTCGGCTCGGCCTGGATCGCTTCGCAGCCGAGCACGGATTCCACGGTCCCAACGAGGGAGAGCTGTCGAGCCACTCCTGGCGCGAAGACCCGTCTCCCCTCGAGGTGCTCGCCGACCGCTACCGGGAACTCGTCGAGGACGCGAGCCCCGCTGCGCGTGCGCGCGAGCAGACGGTCACCCGGGAGTCCGCCGAGCGCGAGCTGCTCGCGCGCTTTGGACCGGTCGGGAGGATCCGGGCGCGCGCCTGTCTCGCCGCGGCGCGGCGCTATGTCCCCCACCGCGAGGTGGCGAAGACGACCTATCTCGAGATCCTCGATGTCGCACGCGCCTGCGCACGGCGGCTGGGAGAGGAAGTCGCGGGCCGCGGTGCGCTCGACGATCCCCAAGACGTCTTCTATCTGACCGCCGAGGAGCTGTGCGCGGCACCGGGCGGGGGCTTCCGCGAGCAGGTGGCGTTCCGCCGCTCGCGCCGCGATCACTACCTCACGCTCTCGCTGCCCGAGACCTGGACGGGCATGCCCGAGTTCGTGGCCCTCGAGCCGTCGGAGCTCGAGGGTTCGGTGCTCCGGGGGGTTCCGGTGGCGCCGGGCGTCGTCGAGGGCCTCGTGCGGGTGGTCCTCGATCCCTCGGCGACCGAGGAGCTGGAGCCAGGGGAGATCCTCGTCTGCCACACCACCGATCCGAGCTGGGCCTCGCTGTTCCCGATCGTCGGCGCCGCGGTGATCGACATCGGAGGTCCCCTCAGCCACGGCGCGATCGTCGCGCGGGAGCTCGGCCTGCCGTGCGTGATCAACACGAAGACCGGGACGCGCGCGCTCCGCACGGGCGATCGGGTGCGGGTCGATGGGACGCGCGGCGTGGTCGAGCGGCTGGAGCCGTCCCGACCGCCCTCCCGCGTCAACGCGCTCTGAGAAGCTCGTGGACGGCGCTCTCGACGCGGGTGCCGCGGAAGAAGTCGGGGTTCGCGCCGGCGTGGAGGCGGGCCACGTTGGCGAACACGAAGTCGCGGAAGCGGCCGGGATCGAGCCCCGACTCCTCGTGCGCCTCCTCCACGACCTCCCGCATGTCCTCCACGTCCCAGTGCCCGAAGTCGCTGCTGAACAAGGCCCGGAAGGGCTCGCCCAGCGGGACCCGCGCGGGGTCCATGCCGATCGGCGTGGTCGGATCGTCCGCCTCGCAGCCGAGGTAGAAGCGCTCGACGAACAGATCGCGGAGGTCCTCGGCGCGCTCGATCCCGCAGGCCGACCACTCGTCGAGCGTGTCGGGATCCTCCTCGTTGGCCCCGAGGCCGGCGATCGAGGTCAGGTCGGCGGTGTCGCCCAGATACTTCTCGACCAGCGGGCCTCCGTAGCGCCGGAAGCTGTCGACCAGGCGCGGCACGTCGAGCTCCTTCGGGTCGAGGCGGTGGATCTCCTTGCCGTTTCGCTTGCGCCAGTAGCAGAGGGTGTCGTTGAGGAGCGACAGCGCCCACAGGACGCCCGCCTCGAGGAAGGCGAAGCGGAGCGCCGGGTAGCGCCGCGTGACGCCGCCCATGAACAGGGACTTCGCGAGGTGCTCGTGGGCGGCGGAGAACATTCCCAGATGGTTGAACATGTAGTTCGAGATCGAGCGGCGGGTGCCGCGCCCGTGGAAGCTCGAGTGCACCGTCGGGGCGACGCCGAGCTCGACACACTTCGACCAGAGGGGGTCGTAGTCGTACTCGCTGTCGAGGCCGAAGGCGTCGTACCAGTAGGGCTCCCGGCCGTTCGCGGGCGGCAGCTTCACGGGCCGCTCGACGAAGCTCGCCAGGGTCACCACCCTGAGCCCCAAGCCCTTCACGACGTACTCCAGCTCCTCGATGGCTTCCTCGGGCGTGTGCATCGGGATCACGGCGGCGGGGGTGAGGCGGTCGGCGAAGGCTGCGAAGGCCTCGGCGTGATAGGTGTTGACCGCGCGGCACACGCAGCGGCGCATCGCCTCGTCGCCGACGTGGGGGAACTCGAGACCGACAGTCGGGTAGACGATCGAGAAGTCGACGCCCAGCTCGTCGAGGCGCTCGTAGAGCAGACCCGGCAGCAGGGCGGTGGCGCGATCGAGGGTGTTGCGGGCCGGGAGTCCCCACCATCCGGGCCGGGCCACTCGGCGGTCGCGTCGCTGTTCGGGCGAGAGCCGGTACCAGTCGAGGCGCACGGGTCCGCCTTCGTCGGCGAAGTAGCGGGTCTGGAAATCCCGCACCAGGTGGGCGCCGCCGAGATCGCGCATGCGGTCCAGGATCGCCGGCATGAACTCGACCACGTGGGCGTCCGCGTCGATCACCGGATGGTCGAGTCGCTCGCGCACCCGGGCCGACCCGGACGGGGTCTTCGCCGAGGCTGCCACCGGGTCCTCCCTCGTGATCGTCGAATAATGTACTAGGTCGCACCGAAATGGGTCAAGCTGGATTCTGGGCCGATGCGCGTTGACCGGCGCCGAGGCCGTTCCTACCCTGGATTCGCGCGCGATGTGAATGCTTCTTCACATCTCTTCCGCGACCAGGTGAGAGGGGGGAGATGCCCGAGCCCGAGCTTCAGATCCACCGTCCGGAGTTCTACCTCGCCGATCCGGACGCCACCTGGCGGCGCCTGCGCCGCGAGGATCCCGTGCACCTCTACGAGTACGCGGGCGGCCGCTTCTGGGTGCTGACCAAGCACGCGGACATCAAGCTCGCGAGCTCGCGCACGGATTGGTTCACGTCGGAGCAGGGGATCCTGATGCGAGGCCCGCGCACGGCCGCCATGGATGCGCTGAATCGGGGCTCGCTCATCCAGAGCGATCCTCCGGTGCACCGCCAGCTGCGACGGGAGATCAAGCACCTGTTCACGCCGCGCGCGGTCGCACGGCTCGAGGGCACGATCCGCGGCCTCGCTCGCGAGCTGATCGACGCGATCGAGCCCGGAGATACCTTCGATCTGGTCGGGGGGTTGGCCGCACGGCTCCCCACCTGGGTGATCGGCGAGATGCTGGGGGTTCCGCCCGCCGACCGCGTGACGCTCGAGCACACCGTCGACGCCTCCATCGCCTTCGAGGATCCCACGGTCACCGATGTCACCGGAGCCGACGCGATCGCCAAGGGGATGGCCTATCTCGCCGCGCTGATCCAGGAGCGCCGCCGTCGCCCCGGAGACGACCTGCTCAGCGCGCTGATCGCCGCGGCCGAGGCGGGCGGAAACGACGACGCGACCCTGATGAAGCACGCCTTCGTCGTGCTGGCCGGGGGCACGGAGACGGTCCGCACCGTGGTGACCCAGGGGATCCTCGCGCTCACGCGCCACCCGGACCAGAAGCAGCGCTTCTTCGCCGAGCCGGCGCTCCTGCTCACCGCCATCGAGGAGCTCTTGCGCTGGGTCTCGCCCGTGAACCACTTCGGCCGCACCGCGCTGCGCGACCTCGAGCTCCGCGGAAGGGCGATCGCGAAGGGCGACCAGGTGCTCATGGTCTACGGCTCGGCGAATCGCGACGAAGAGGTGTTCGGGCCCGACTCCGAGCGGCTTCGGCTCGACCGGGACCCGAACCCGCACCTGTCCTTCGGGATCGGCGAGCACTTCTGCGTGGGATCCCACCTCGCGCGCCTGGAGCTGCGGGTGATCTTCGAGGAGCTGCTTCGGCGCTTCCGGGACGTCGAGATCGTCGGCGCGCCGAGGCGCGTCTTCACGGCGCTCGCCTGCACCCACGCCTCGATGCAGGTGGCCTGGCACTAGCGCCGCAGGGGTGGGGCGCGGGCGGCACGCCGGCGGGCCCTCGGAGGCGCGGGTGGACTGAAGTTTCACATAGACCGGCAGCCGTCTGCCGAAAGCCGAACAGATCTTCCTAAGCCACCGCCGTCGCGGCTCTCGCCGGCACTCAGGCCAGGAGGTCCACGAGCGGCTGCCACGCGTCGAGCAGGGGCAGGGCGTCGTCGCCCGCCGGCGGCGGCAACAGCAGGATGGCACGGACGACCCCGGCCTCGGCGAAGCGGGCGAGGGTCTGCTCGTCGGGCGGGAGTCCGGGAATGCTCACTGCCAAGGAGGCCGGATCGCGTCCCGCCGCCTCGGCGCGCCGGCGCAGGTCGGCGAGGCCGGCGAAGAAGCGCTCCTCGCCGATCACGGGCACCGGGGGCATCCAGCCGTCGCAGTAGGCGACGACGGCGGCCAGCGCCTTCGGGCCCGAGCCGGCTCCGAGCAGGATCGGGGGATGGGGCTTCTGGTGAGGCTTCGGACGCTGCCAGCACTTCCCGAACCGGACGTAGCGGCCCGTGTAGGAGGCCTCCTCTTCGGCCCACAGGGCCTTCATCGCCTCCAGCTTCTCCCGACACACCTCGCGCCGCGCCGCGAACGCGACGCCGTGATCCTCGAGCTCCTCCCGGTTCCAGCCGAAGCCGATTCCGACCAGCACGCGCCCTGCTGAGATCTGGTCCAAGGTGGCGATCGTCTTGGCGAGCGCGATCGGGTCGTGCTCCGGGATCAGCGCGATGTTGGTCCCGAGCCGGATCCTCTGTGTCACGGCCGCGGCCGCGCCGAGGCCGACCCAGGGATCTCCCTGGGACTTATACCACTCGGGCATCTCGCCGCCGTGCGGGAAGGGCGAGAGCCGCGACGTGGGGATGTGGGTGTGCTCGGGGAGCCACAGGGACTCGAAGCCCCGCGCCTCGACCTCGCGCGCCAGCACCGGGGGCGGAAGCCCGCCGTCGGTGTTGAAGGAGAAGATCCCGATCTCCACGCCGCCGCTTTCTCCGGTTGTTTTAGTTATCACACGGCACATAATATTCTGCAAGCGCGATCTCGCGCGAGGAGGCGGCCATGGACGAGCTCCGCTTCGACGGACGGGTGGCGATCGTGACCGGGGCCGCCCGGGGCCTGGGTCGGGAGCACGCCCTGCTGCTCGCTCAACGCGGCGCGGCCGTGGTGGTGAACGATCTCGGGGGCGAGGCCGATGGGCGTGGCGCCGATCCGGGACCTGCCGAGGATCTCGCGCGGGAGATCCGGCAGCACGGCGGGCGCGCCGTCGCGAACGTCGCGAGCGTCGCGACGCCGGAGGGGGCCGCATCGATCGTCGAGACCGCGCTGACCTCCTTCGGTCGACTCGATGCCGTGATCAACAATGCGGGCATCCACCGCACCTGCCGCTTCGAGGAGACGCCCCTCGACGACTTCCACGCGATGCTCGAGGTGCACTACCTCGGAACGCTCCACGTGACGCGGGCGGCGTGGCCGTACTTCGCGAAGTCGGGCTACGGGCGGATCGTGAACACCACCTCGTCGGCGATCCTCGGTCAGGCGCTGTACAGCGCCTACTGCGGTGCCAAGGGCGCGATCTGGGCGCTCACGCGCTCCCTCGCGGTGGAGGGCGCCGAGCACGGCATCCGCGCCAATGCGCTGGCACCGGGCGGCGCGACGCGTCTGGCCGCGGGCCCGAGCATGAGCGAGTCCTTCGGCGAGGAGGTGCAGCGCCGGGTCTTCGAGTTCATGCACCCCCGCCTCGCGGCGCCCGCCGCCGCCTTCCTGGCCCACGAGGCGTGCCCGCTCAGCGGAGAGCTCGTGATGGCCGCCGGAGGCCGCGTGACCCGCCTCTTCATCGGCGAGACCGAGGGCTACGTGAACCGCGCACTCACGATCGAGGACGTCCGGGACAACCTGCCGCGCATTCTCGACGAGTCCGGCTATCGGGTGCACCGCGACGCCTCGGAGAGCGTGGCGGTGCTGATGGAGCGGGTCGCGACGGCCTGAGCCGTCCGGGGAGGGCTTGCTCACCGGGTGCGCCCCCCTCCTCTACGTGATCCGCTCCCTCCCACACTTCATAGGGCGGAACGAAAGGAAGGGGTCATGAAGTTCCGATTCAGCCGTGAGGTGGACTGTCCGCAGAAGATCGCCTTCGACTACTACTGCGAGCGCGACAACGACCTGGAGTGGTGGGACGGCGTGCTGGAGAGCCGCCGGACGTCGCAGATCAAACACGGCGTCGGCGAGATCGTGCGCCAGCGCTGCCGGACCGCGGGCGTCCCCTTCACCTACGAGATCGAGATCGAGGTCGTCGAGTGGGACTACCCCAACCGCTACCGGGAGGTGAACCGGGGCAGCGCCACCCCCTACGACTGCTGGTACATCGTGGAGAGGATCGACGAGCACCGCAGCCGCGTCGTCCTGGAGGGAGAGGTCTGGTTCCGGGGTGTCGCTCGTTTGATCCAGCCGCTCGCGCGGATGCTGCTCTTCCGTCAGTCGAACCGGAACTTCGACACCCTGAAGCGACGCCTCGACGAGATCGGTGCGACGTGCTCGTGAACAACGCCGCGGCCCATCGACGCCCGCGCTCGGGCTTGCCCGCGTCCCCGTGGCCAGGTCCGCTCGATGATTCCCCTCGGAAGGGCGGGGGAGCCACGCGAGATCGCCGAGCTGGCGCTGTGGCTCGCCTCGGACGCCGCGTCCTTTGTCACGGGCCATGTCCCGATCGCCGACGGCGGGATGACGCTCGGGCCCTTTCGTCTCGAGACGGTCGGGCCCACCCGTGACCCGGCTCGTGCGAGCCCGCGCGACCCCGCGGCGGACACGCGGGGTCGCGCGGGTCGCGATAGCGCCCCGTCACACCCGCCGACCCCCATCCGGATCGGCGAGGACGAGAGCGCTCTTCATCGAGACGGTCACCCGCGAAGCTCGTCCTTGACGAAGCGACCGTCCTTCAGGATGGCCTTCAGGTTGCGGAGCGGATCCTTCAGGACCGTGATGTCGATCGAGGGGTCGCCGTCCACCACCAGCAGGTCGGCGATCTTCCCCTCCTCGATCGTGCCGAGGTCCTCCGCCCGCTGCATGAGCGCGGCGCCGTTCTTCGTGGTCCAGCGGATCACGTCGAGGGGCGGGATGCCGACCTCTTTGACGTAGACCTCCAGCTCCTGGGCGTAGATTCCGGGAACGTGGGGGATGATCTCGACGCCGTAGTCGTCGCCCGGCACGATGCTGACACCCGCCTTGTTGGCCTCTGGCAGCATCTTGCGCAGGTTGTCCCACTCCCTTCTCACCGGAGCGAGCTGCTGCTCGCGGGCGACGCTCGCGCCACCGTCGGGCGCTGCGAGGATGTGCTCCCGCAGCTTCTTCAGGAACAGCATGCTCGGGATGTAGAAGGTGCCGTGCTGGACCATCATCTCGATGCACTGTCCGTCCAGCTCGTCGCCGTGATCGATGATGTCGACCCCGAGCTCGATGCTGGTCACGATCGCCTTCTTGGCGACGCAGTGGGCCCGGACGCGTGCGTTGCGCTCGTGTGCGGATTCGATCGCCGCCACGTACTCGTCCCGGGCCATGCCGCGGTAGTTGCCGCTCGACTCGACGCCGTGCCCGCCGGTGGGGAAGAGCTTGACGATCTGGGCGCCGCGGTTGATCTCCCCGCGGACCGCCTTGCGGATGTCCGCGACACCGTCGCAGATGATCTCGGCGCCCACGCGCCGCACCCCGTCGATCGCCGGGGGTCCCATCTCCTTCCACCAAGGTGCGCTGTCGTTATCGTTTCCCGTCGTGTCGATGTGACGGCTGCAGGGCACGATGCGCGGGCCCTCGAAGACCCCCTCTTCGATCGCCATCTTCATCGAAGCATCGATGTCGTGGGCGCAGCCCGCGCTGACCACTCCCGTGTAACCGTTCATCAAAGCGTGCTGGAGGTGCTTGACGGCTACCGCCGCGTGGTAGGCGGGAGGCTTCTCCAGGCCGAGATACTTCTCGTAGATCTCGGTCAGCTTGATGTCGGGATAGTCGGGGTGCCAGTGACCGAGGACCATGCCCGGCATCAGCGTCTTCCCGTCGAGGTCCACGACCCGATCCTCGCGCTTCGGTTGGGGCCCGGGGCCCTCGCTGACTTGTGCGATCCGGCCCTCCTCGACGACGACGGTCCGATCGGCCTGGGCCGCGTGCTCGCCGTCGAGCAGGTTGGCGCCTCGGAAGATGATGCGTGTCATGGGGAGAGCCTCCTGTGGGGAATGAGGGATTCGATCAGCGTAGTGGGCTTCGCAGCCGGAAGGCCTCGACGAGCTCGGTCTGCTTGGCGCGAGCGGACGCGAGATGCTCGTCCTTGACGGTGCCGAAGCCGCGAATCAGCTCGGGAATACTCGCGATCTCGACGGCCAGGTCGCGGTTGTCGGGAGAGAGCGCGTCGATCAGCTCGGCCACGGTCCGCTCGTACTCGGCGATGAGATGCCGCTCGGCCCGGCGGTGGGCCGTCCATCCGAAGACGTCGAGGGGCGTGCCGCGCAGGACCTTCAGGCGCGCGAGGCCGCGCAGTAGCGGGAAGATCCAGGGGCCGACGGTGACCTTGCGCACACGCCCGGTATCGCGGTCGACGGGGAACAGCATCTGGGGCGCCAGATGGAGCTTGATGCGGTAGTCCCCCTCGAAAGTCTGCTCGATCTGCTTCCGGAAGCTGCCGTCGGTGTACAGCCGCGCGACCTCGTACTCGTCCTTGTAAGCGAGCAGCTTGAAGTAGTAGCGCGCGACCGACTGGGTCAGCGGGGCGCCGTCCGAGGAAAGCTCCCGCTCGCGCGCGGCGACCCGCTCCACGAGGTCGCGGTAGCGGCGCGCGTAGGCTGCGTTCTGATAGCGGGTGAGGAACTCCTCGCGGATCGCCACGATCTCTTCGGGCTTCTCGGCGCGTCGCGAATCGCTCTCGCGCACCAGCGGCGCGGCCGCCTGCTCGACCGCCGCGAGGTCGTGGGCGGCCATCCGTCCCCAGGCCAGCGCCCGTTTGTTCAGCTCGACGGCGCGGCCGTTCAGCTCGATCGCGCGTTCGAGGGCCGGGAGACCGACGGGAACCGCGCCGAGCTGGAGCGCGTAGCCCAGCAGGAAGAGATTTGCGCCGATCGCGTCGCCGAGCAGTGCGGTGGCGAGGGGGGTGGCGCGGACGAAGTGCGCGCCACCCTCGGCGACGCCCGCCGAGATGGCTCGCTCCATGTCCGAGGAGGAGAGATCGAGGTCCGGATCGGTGGCGAAGTCCTTGGTCGGCGAAACGTGCCGGTTGACCACCGCGATGGTGCGGTCGCGGTGCATCTTGCCGAGCGCCTCGCCACCGGCCGTCACGACGATGTCGCAGCCCACGACGAGATCGCATGACCGCGCGGAGATGCGCGTGGCGTGCAGGTCCTGCACGTGCGCGGCTACCCGGACATGGCTCATCACCGGGCCGTTCTTCTGGGCCAGACCGGTGACGTCGAGAACCGAGCAGCCCTTCCCCTCCAGGTGGGCGGCCATTCCCAGGAGAGCGCCCACCGTGATCACACCGGTGCCGCCGATCCCGGTCACGAGCACGTCGTAGGGGCGGTCCACGGGGGCCACGGATGGGTGGGGCAGGCTGGCGAAATCGAGCTTCTCCATCGCGTCGGCGGCGGAGCCGGCGGGCTTGCGGAGGGATCCACCGGTGACCACCGCGAAGCTCGGGCAATAGCCCTTGAGGCACGAGTAGTCCTTGTTGCACGAGGACTGATTGATCTGCCTCTTGCGCCCGAACTCCGTCTCCAGGGGCTCGATGGAGATGCAGTTCGACTGGACGCTGCAGTCTCCGCATCCTTCGCAGACCTGTTCGTTGATCACGATGCGCCGGTCCGGGTCGGGGAACTCGCCGCGCTTGCGCAGCCTCCGCGCCTCCGCGGCGCAGGTCTGGTCGTAGACGATCGCGGACACGCCGGGCGCCTCGCGCAATCGGCGCTGGACCCGGTCGAGCTCGTCGCGGTGGTGCAGGGTGACGCCCTCCGGGAAGGGGGCGCCCCGATGATGATCGGGATCCGCGCTCACGACCGCGATCGGCCGCACGTGCTCCGCGCAGAGGTGCGCGACGATGTCGGGAACCGTCACTTCGCTGCGGATCGATTCGCCCTCGACGGGCTGGCCACCGGTCATCGCAACCGCCCCGTTGGCGAGGATCTTGTAGGTGATGTTGACGTTGGCCGCGACGGCGGCGCGCACGGCGAGCACGCCGGAGTGGAAGAAGGTCCCATCCCCCATGTTCTGGAACACGTGCGGCGTCTCCGTGAAGGGTGCCGTGCCGATCCAGTTCGCGCCCTCTGCGCCCATGTGGGTGTAGGAGAGGGTGTGACGCTCGGGGAGCCACACGGCCATGCCGTGACAGCCGATCCCGCCCTGGGCGAGGCTTCCCTCCGGAACCGCCGTGGACGTGTTGTGGGGGCAGCCGGAGCAGAAGGCCGGCGCGCGCGCGAGGGAAGGCGCCTCGATCGCGACCGGGGCGGGGGGCGGTTCTCGGAGCTCGGGGACGTGGGGCGCGAGCCAGCGGCGCAAGGCGTCGGCCACGGCGCCGGGCGTCAGCTCCCCGACCGAGGACAGGAGTGGGGCCCCCGCGGCGTCGCGCTTGCCCTGGATCCGCGGTCGGGCGGAATCGTGGTAGAGCAGATGGGTGAGCTGCTCCTCGATCAGCGGCCGCTTCTCCTCGACGACGAGCAGGTCCTCGAGGCCCTCGGCGAAGCGCCGCGCCCCCTGCGGCTCGAGCGGCCAGGCCAGGGCCACCTTGTAGACGGCGAGCCCGAGCCGGGCCGCGCGGGGCTCGTCGATGGCCAGCTCGTCCAGGGCCTGCCGGACGTCCAGGTAGGCCTTGCCCGTCGTCACGATCCCCAGCCGGCGTCGCGGCGCGTCGATTGCCACGCGGTCGAGGCCGTTGGCGCGGACGAAAGCCTGCGCCGCGGGAAGGCGCTGCTCGAAGTGCACCTGCTCCTTGGCGAGCGGAGTCGTGGCACCGGACCAGACGCCGTGGAGTCCGGTGGCGGGACGAACGAAGTCGGCCGGCTCGACGATCGGCGCCCGCTCCGGACCGACCTCGACCGAAGCCGCGCTCTCCACCGTGTCGGTCAGGCACTTGAAGCCGACCCAGCATCCGGCGTAGCGCGAGAGGGCCCAGCCGTAGAGACCGAAGTCCAGGTAGTCCTGGACGTTGGCGGGGTTCAGCAGCGGAATCCCGCAGTGGACGAGGGCGTGCTCGCTCTGGTGCGCGAGCGAGGAGGACTTGGCGCCCGGGTCGTCGCCAGCGAGCACGAGCACGCCTCCCCGCGGCGACGTCCCGGTCATGTTGCCGTGCTTGAGCGCGTCGCAGGAGCGATCGACACCGGGACCCTTCCCGTACCAGATCGCGAAGACGCCGTCGTGGCGCGCACCCGGTAGCAGCGGAACCTGCTGCGATCCCCACACCGCGGTCGCCGCGAGGTCCTCGTTCACGCCGGGCTCGAAGCGGATCCGATGCTCCTCGAGATGGCGCTGGGCCTGCCACAGCGCGAGGTCGTAGGTGCCGAGAGGCGACCCGCGGTATCCCGAGATGAAGCCCGCCGTGTCGTATCCCGCCTCGAGATCGCGCCGCCGCTGGTCCAGCGGGAGGCGCACGAGCGCCTGCACGCCGGTGAGATAGATCCGACCGGCTCGGCGCGTGTACTTGTCGTCGAGCCCGTACCGCTCGTCGAAGGCCGCGGGCCGGTCCGTCATCGTGTTTCGGGACCTCGTCTGGGAGCCGCCCCGACAATTATGTGCCTGTCATCACGTTATTGTCAAACGGAGTCCGGCGCCGGCGGCGCTCGCTCCCTCAGCGCAGTCCAAAGGCCCGGGCTCCGTTCTCCCAGGCGAGCTTGCGGCGGACCGGGAGGGGCAGCGCGGCGAGCTGGGCGCGGAATGCGTCCGCGCCTCCCGGGAAGCTCGCGTCGGCGTGCGGATAGTCGAGCGCCCAGACCATCGAATCGGCGATGTGCTCGCTCGCGAAGGCCAGTCCCTTCTCGTCGCCCTCGAACACCACGAATCCCTGGCGGGCGAAGTACTCCGAGGGCAACAGGTCCAGCCGCATCTGGAATGCCTCCCGCAGCGCCTCACCACCGCGCGCGTACTCGTCCATGCGTTCGAGCGCCGTGACGAACCAGGTGCCGTGGCTCTCGGTGAGCATCACCTTGAGACGTGGATGGTGGTCGAAGACGCCCTCGAACACGAGCTGCGCGAACGCCGTCCAGCCCTCGATCGGGAACCCGAACATGATGCCGTAGAAGGTTGCGTGCCAGAACGGCCGCGATGCCTTGTAGTGGCGTGTGATCGACCCGACGAGGCCCTCTTCGGGGGCGCAGCTGTGGAAGACGAGCAGCAGCTCGCGCTCCTCGAGGGCGGCGTAGAGCCGGTCGAAGGCCGGGTCCCCCACGAATCCACTCGGGTACTCCGGTGCCGGCCGCATGATGACGCCCCGGAACACGTCCCGCTGGCCGGCTCGTTCGAGCTCTCGCAGCGCCCGATCCGTGTCCTGCCACGGAAGCACCATGTTCGCCAGGACGCGCCCGTCGGTCGCGGCGCAGTGATCGGCCACCCAGTCGTTGTAGGCGCGGCACATGGCGTCGGCGACTTCGACGTCCTCGACGAAGCCGAGCCGGAGCCCGGGCGAAGACGGATTGACGATCTGGACGTCGATGCCCTCCGAGTCCATGTCGGCGACGCGCCGGGCGGGGTCCCAGCCGCCGGGATTGGCCTCGCGGTAGCGCACGCCCTTCGCCAGCCTCTCGGCGGGGACGCCCGCCGCCGCGGTGTAGGCGGCGTCCTCGAGCAGCAGCTTGCCGCCCTCGTAGAGCCGGGTTCCGGGACGCCCCATCCGGTCCAGCCCGTCGACGAAACGGAAGGGTGAGGCACCCCGGAAGCTCGGATCCATGTACTCGCCTTCCCACAGGTCCGGCGGCTCGGCCACGTGGCTGTCGGTGTCGATCAGTCGGGCGGGCGGATCTGTCACGTCACTCCTTCGCGGCCGCGGGGCGCAGCGCCGGCGGCAGCTCCCAGAAGACGTCGGCGGCGGCGAGTTCGACGATGGCGTCGGCGCCGAGCACCTCGCGAACGCATCGGGCGAAGTACACACCGAACAGGCAGGTCGGCTCGGTGAGCCGCAATCTCACGCGAGGCGGGTCGCCGGCCTCGACCTCGTCGACCAGCCCGAAGGACACGATGTCGATCGGTCGCCCGTGGGAGATCGAGCAGGGATCCTGGATGCGGGACAGGCGAGCCAGGATCTCTTCGCGCGTCACGCCGCGGAGGCTCCGGGCGTGTGGGACCAGGGCGGTGCGAGTCCCCGCTCGGCCCGGGCCCTCGCGACCTCGTCGCCCGCGAGCCGCCGAAGCAGGTCCGCCTCATCGATCCCGTGCAGACGCAGCAGGTTGCCACCTAGGATCTGCGCCTTGGTCGCGTCGTCGACCGGCGGAAACCCCTCCTCTTCCACCAGGTCCTTCGGCATCTCGAAGCGGCGAAACGCCTCGATGATCGGCTGGGCATGGGTGAGCATGCAGCCGGTTCCGTAGAGGATCTTGTGCGGACCGCCCAGGGCTAGCAGGCTGCCCAGGATGCGCGCGAAGCGCCGCGGATAGCGAACGACCAGGTTCGCCGTGATCTCGAGGTTGGCGTAGACGTTGGGGTGGCGGCCGAGCTGGTAGGCCGTCTCCTCCAGGAAGGCCATTCCCGAGTGAACTACCTCGAAGGTGAGCTCCGGGAACGCCACGGCAGCCTCGTCGACATCGTTGACGTTCAGATACGGGTCGAGGGGCTCCCGACGGAAAGGGACCGCCTTGTGCATCGCGACGTGGCGGACGCCGAGCTGGAGGGCGTGGCGCAGGAGCGGATACATCCGCTCCACGTCGTTGAACAGCACGCCGTCGGCGCGCCCGTTCGCGTCGTAGGCCCCGGTGACGGGATAGAACTTGAAGCCGACCACGCCGTACTCCTCGCGCAGCCGGTCCATCTGCTCGACCGCCCGCGGGCCGGCGGTGGAATCGACACCCCCGTAGAGCAGCACGCGACCGGGGAGGGCGCGCGAGAGTTCGGCACCCACGGCGATCGGAGTCCCGCCGTCGCGCAGCACGGGGGTGAGCGCGACGTCGTGATAGACGGCGAGATCCGTCTCGCTCTCGAAGAAGACCACCGAAGCCATCGACTCGGCATCCCAACGGCGGACGAAGACCTCCGGGGGACACACGTAGTCTGGGTGGGACCACTGCGAGTGCATGCCGATCAGCTGCTGGCGCAGCATCTCGAACTCCTCCGGGCTCGCACCGCTGGCGCGATTGCGCGGAGTCATGTTGTAGGCGTGGATGACGGCGTCCGCGACGACGGACATGCGGCCCCCTGGCAGCCTGAGATAAAACGTGCGCTCAGCCAACCAAAGACTACTCGACCGGATCCGCTGCTGACAAGCCGGAGGCGTCCGATGCCACGGTGGCGTGCCGCGATTTGGCTCCACTCCAGCGGCAGATCATATTTGACTATAGTGCAACAAAATGAGCGACGAAGGGGTGACGGCGTGGGACTCGATCTGCTGATCCGGGGCGGGCGCGTCGTCGACGGTACCGGGGATCCCGCCCGCATCGCCGACGTGGGGATCGCGGGCGATCGCATCGTCGCCGTCGATGAGCACATCGACGAGCCGGCCGCCGAGCGCGTCGACGCCGACGGCCTGGTCGTGGCGCCCGGCTTCATCGACAGCCACACGCACATGGACGGCCAGCTCTTCTGGGACGAGATCGGCTCCTCCAGCGCCTGGCACGGGTGCACGACCGTCGTGTGCGGAAACTGCGGCTTCACGCTCGCTCCCATCCCCAGGGGAGATCCCGAGTACCCGCTGAGTCTGATGGCGGGAGTCGAGCAGATTCCGCGCGACGTCCTCCAGGCCAGCGTCCCCTTCGACTGGGACTCGTTCGCGGGCTTCGTCGCTTCGCTCGAGCGCCGGGGCCTTCCCCTCAACATGGCGTGCTACGTGGGACACCCGGTGGTCCGCCACGCGGCGATGGGGGAGCGCAGCCTGACGGAGCCGGCGAGCGAAGCGGATCTCGATGCGATCGAGCACATCCTGCGCGAGGCGCTGGACGCGGGCGCGCTCGGCGTCTCGTTCAACCGGTCGCCCGCGGATCGCGACGATCGAGGTCGCGCCACCGCGGGCGTCGACTGCGGTTGGGACGAGGTTCGGCGGATGATCGGAGTCCTCGCGGACTACCCGGGAACGCTGACCCAGGCGATCCCGGGCTGGTCGTTGCCGGGGCCCACGGGCATCGCCTCGGGCTGGGAGGAGGAGCTCGACCAGTGGGTCGCCGCAACCCGCGGCGCGAGACGCCCGATGGTATGGGGACCGCTGATCGAGACCTACGACGAGGACTACCTGCGGATCGCGCGACGTGGACGTCGGCAAGGTGCTCGCATGCACGCGGCGACGGGGGTGGTGGCCCTCTCGACTCTCGCGACGTTCCAGATCACCAATCTCTTCGCCACCATCCCGGGCTGGGAGTTTCTCTTCGAGCTGTCGGAAGCAGACCGTCTGAAGGCCCTCGCGGAGCCCCAGGTGCGAGTGCGGCTGCGCCGCGCGACCGGCAGAGAGCGCTTCGTCGGCTATCCCCTGAAGACCGAGGACGAGCGCGGCCATCCGGTGCCGGGCCCCGAGATCCCCTTCTTCTGGCACAACATCCACCGGGTCGGATTCGGCACCGACGCCTTCGATCTCGACGGACCCTCGCTGGCCGAGGAGGCGGAGCGGGAGCGGCGACATCCCGTGGACGTGATGCTCGACGGGGCCGTCGCGAGCCGCCTTCGGGAGTTCGTGATCGTCTTCCCCTACGGCCAGGTCCCGGATCGCACGCTGCGCACGATGCAGGACGAGGCCGCGGTGCTGTCCCGGAACGATACGGGGGCGCATCTGTCGCTCTTGTGCAACGCCGAGAGTACGCAGCTCCTGGCGCAGTGGGTGCGGGATCGGGAGGCGATCTCCCTGGAGCGCGCGATCCATCTGTTGACGGCTCGCCAGGCCGAGGTGTTCCAGCTTTCCGACCGGGGTGCGCTGCGGCCGGGCCTGGCCGCCGACGTCGTGCTCCTCGACCTGGAACGCGTGGGTCCGCAGTCTCCGGATCTGGCCCGCGACGTCCCTGGCGGTGGAACGAGAATCGTGCAGCGCGCCGAGGGGATCGAACGCGTCATCGTTTCGGGCCGGACACTCCTGCGCGAGGGGCGCCCCAGCGGTGAGCGTCCCGGTCGCTTCCTGCGCCCGCGTGAGATGGCGGGCCGCAGCTGATCCCGTACGGATCGAGGCGGCGGGAGGCGCAGCGTGACACTCGAGCGGCGACGGTCCCCGGCCATCTGGGTCGAGGTGCGCGGCATGGGTGCTGCGACCCTGCTCCTCCTGCACGGACTCGGCGGCAACGGCCGCGTCTGGGACCGCTTTATCGAGCAGGTCGCTCCTCGCTGGCGCGGACGCATCGTGGTTCCCGATCTGCGGGGCCACGGCCGGAGCGAGCCGGGCCTGGCCTACTTCTTCGGCTTCCAGGCCGCCGATCTCGACGAGGTGCTCGAGCCGACGCGGCCTCTCGTCGTCGTCGGCCAATCGCTCGGAGGGCTAGTGGCGCTGACGCTGGCGAGCGGCGCCTATCGCCTGCAGCCCGATCGGGTGATCGCGATCGGCGTGATGCCCCTGTGGGACGAGTCGCACGTCGCCCAGGCGCGCGAGCTGGCTTCGCGGCCGACGGCCTGGTTTGACGACGAGGGCGAGGCCGTGCGTCGCTTTCTGTGGCTCTCGGGGCTCGCCGGTCACGTCGATCCCGCCAGCGCGGCCGCGCGCAGCGGCATCGTCGCCGAGAACGGACGCTATCGCCTCCGGCAGGATCCCCGAAGCTATTTCACGGGTGCGCCGCACCTGCCGAGCCTGCTCGCGGCGGCGCGTTGCCCGGTGGACCTGGTCTACGGCCGACGGCACGAGGTCGTCAACCTGCGGCTGGTCGCGCGTGTCGTCGCCGACCCGCGGATGTGGGACGGCGGGCACAACCTGCACCTCGACCAGCCGTCGCAGCTCGCTGCGCTGGTGCTCGAGAGGGCAGCGGAGATCCCCTGCTGAGTCCTACTTCCGCGAGCCTCCGCTCGCGGCGCCTTGCGGTGTCCACGGCGGCGGCTTCTTCTCGGAGAAGGCGTGGAGCCCCGCAAAGAAGTCCGAACCGATCGCGCTGCGAAAGTGCTCCTCGACGCTGTACGGCGGCAGGCTGCGCTGCATCACGCTCTTCGTGTACTCGCGCGCGAGCGGGGACACGACTCGGACCTCGTCGACGTACTGACGCACCTGCGCATCGAGCTCCTCGGGCTTGCACACCCGGTTGACGACGCCCATCGCCAGCAGCTCCTCGGTCGGAACGCTTCGCGCCGTGAAGATCAGATCCTTGGCGCGGGCGAGCCCGATGCGCGGCACCAGGCGCACGGCACTGACCGTGTCGGCGATGCCCCATTTGCCCGGCGCGATCGAGAGCTTCGCCCCCTCGGCCGCGATCACCATGTCACAGAGGAGGACGAGCACCGCCCCGGCCCCGTAGGCGCTGCCGTTCATCGCACAGATCACGGTCTTCGGGCAGGACTCGATCGCGTGGAAGGCGGGGTAGTCGCCGTAGACGTGGTCGTACATCACCGTCGCCAACCGCTCGGAGAAGCCCTTCATCGCCAGGTCGATCAGCTCCTGGCCCTGCTGGAGATTGCCGCCCGCGCTGAACATGCGTCCCGTGCCGCGGAAGACGACCACGCTGCGCTCCTCGTCGAAGCGGGCACGGATGAAGCATTCCGTGAGCTGCTCGAAGACCTCGGAATCGATCAGGTTCATCGTGTCCGGGCGGTTCAACGTGATCCAGATCGCCTCGGGGGTCGTCTCGTAGAGAACGGCTCGGTCGGTCATGGGGCCCTCCTGCCGGTGATCATATAGTCAAACGAACGCACGGTAAACGAGAAAGGCGAGGACGCCGGCGCTCACGGCAGGGCGAAGGCGATCAGGGCGTCTCCGGGCTCGGACCAGAGATGTCCGCCAGCCGCCACCACCACATACTGCCGGCCGTTCTCGCGGAGTCGGTAGGTCGCGGGGCTCGCGTTCGCGGTGTACGGGAGGCGATGGGACCAGACCTCCTTCCCGGTCTCGGCGTCGAAGGCGCGCAGGAACTTGTCCGTCGTGGCACCGATGAAGATCAGGCCGCTCGCGGTCAGGACGCCGCCTCCCAGATTGGGCGTCCCCAGGCGGAACCAGAACGGAAACGGAGCCTGGTCGCGGGAGGTGCCGAGCGGGACCTCCCAGTCGATCCCGCCCGAGCCGAGATCGACCGCGACGAGGGCGCCCCAGGGCGGCGGCGTGCACGGCGCGCCGAAGGGAGAGAGCAGCGGTCCGCGGCGCATCCCGTAGGGCGTGCCCTTCATCGGGTTGTACTCGATCGGCGTTCCAGGCTGGCTCATCTCGAACGATGGCACGTCGAGCGCGTCGAACTCTTTTCGAGGGATCAACTGGACGACCGCGGCCCAGCGGTTGATGTTCACGAACAGCCGACCGCGCACCGGATCGATCATCACGCCGCCCCAGTTCGCGCCGCCCCCGGGTCCCGGGTACTGGACCGAGCCCTCGAGCGAGGGAGGGGTGTAGATGCCCTCGGAGCGCAGGGCGGCGATCTGGTCCCGGCACCGTCCCCGGTCCCAGAAGGTGAAGCCCCAGGCGTCCTCCGGTCCGAATTCCAGCGGGTGGAGCGGCGGTGGATGCGTCGGCACGGGCTGGCTGGGCGACAGGCTCTCTCCTGGCACGCCGTCGACGGGGACCGGCCTCTCCTCGACCGGAAAGATCGGCTCGCCGGTCTCGCGGTGCAGCAGGAAGACGTGGCCGGCCTTCGTCGCCTGCGCAACGGCCGGGATCACCTCCTGCTCGGTGCGCAGATCGAAGAGTGCCGGCTGCGAGCCGACGTCGTAGTCCCAGACGTCGTGACGAACGGTCTGGAACTGCCACACGAGCTGGCCCGTGGAGGCGCGCAGAGCGACGACAGAGCTCGAGTAGCCATCCAGTCCGTGCCGGGCCGCGGCGAAGGAGTCGGGCGACGCATTGCCCGTCGGCACGAAGATCAGGTCGCGTTCCGCGTCTGCCGACATGATCGACCAGACGTTCGCCGTCCCCGGTCGCCACCAGGCTCCGCTCTCGTCGCGACTCCAGGGTGGCAACGAGAGGCCCGGCGGCACCGGGTCCCAGGCCCAGCGAAGGGCGCCTGTGCGCACGTCGAAGGCCCGGACCACGCCGCTCGGCGCGTCCACCCGGACGTTGTCGGCGACTAGCGCGCCGACGACGACGAGATCGTGGACGACCAGCGGCGGCGACGTGACGTAGTACTCCCAGAGCGGCGCCTCGCCCAGCCCTTCGCGCAGCGCGACCGTTCCACCTTCGCCGAAGTCGGCGCACGGCGCGCCGGTCTCGGCATCGAGGGCGATCAGCCGCGAATCGGTCGTCCCGGTGAAGATCCGGCGTCGGCAGGCCTCTCCCGACGGGCGCGTGGGATCCTCCCAGTGGGAGACCCCCCGGCAGGTCAGCGGGTAGTGGGTACCGCGCTTCGAGAGATCGACGTGGGGGTCGAAGCTCCAGCGCACCGCGCCGCTCTCCGGATCCAGGGCGAACACGCGGTTGAAGGGCGTGCACACGTAGAGCGTGCCGTGGGTGACGATCGGCGTGGCGGTGAAGGCGCTCGGGTGCCTCCCGTCGCTCCCGTCCGACCGATCGCCGTGCCGGAAGGTCCAGGCCACTTCGAGCGCGTCGACGTTGTCCGGCGTGATCTGGGTCAGCGGGGAGTACTTGCGCCCGCCCGGGTCACCCCCGTATTTGGGCCACCCGGCCGTCGGGCCGGAGAGGTCGACGGACGCCGGCCCGTCGGCGCCACAGCCCGACAGGAGCACGAGGAGCAGCCCGAGTCTGCACCAGCGCAGGGCGGTCAGGCTCAGCGGATCGCCATCGCGTTGGCCGGGGATCCCATGCCGCCCGGAATCCACAGCGGCATCGCGACGAAGAAGAACGTCCACCTCCGGTCCCCGGCGCAGGCGGTGGCCAGGTCGCGGAAGCACAGGATCTCTCCGAAGGGAAGTCCCAGGTTGCGCTGCATCGTCACGTGCGCGCTGCCCACGTTGTTCGGGCGGAAGGGCGCCACCTCGATGGCCAGGTTGTCGGCCGTCACGGCCGACCAGCGCTGCTCGTGCGCGATGGGGGCCAGCTCGGTGGTGATCCCCGGGTTCACCGGTGCGGCCTCGCCCGGCGCGGGCTGCATCAGCTCGCGCCGCCGCTCCCGGTCCGCGTCGAGATACATCTCGGTCCAGCCGGTCCGGAAGCACACGACGTCGCCGGGCAGGATCTCGACGCCCTGGTGGCGCACGCAGGCATGGAACTGCTCCACGTCGATCACATGGTCGACGGGCAGGGGATCGCGAGCCCCGCCCGCGAGCATGCGCGCCACGTCCAGCAGGACCCCGCGCCCCGCGATGCCGCGCTGCGCGACCTTGTCGATCCCACCGCGTCTCACGTAGCCGTTCGCGTCGATGTCCTCGGGGCCGAAGCCGTTGTAGAAGACGCCGTCCACACCCTCCTCGCGACAGCCGGCGTGGACGAACGAATCCCACTGGGAGGATCCCTGGGTCGCGAGCAGGATGTGGTCGTCGTTGCACACCATCCCGTCGAACTCGGCGTTGTGGAGATGCGCCGTCTTCTCGAGCTCGGGACGCAGGATGGCGCGGTCCGTGGGGAGGTCCACCGGAAGATTGAGCGGGTAGTGTCGTCCGAGGACCACCTCCGTCGCGCCGCTCCGGACCACGTCGGGCGTCTGGAAGTTCAGCGTGCCGAGCTCGTCGTCGTCGCCGAAGACGCCCCAGTTCGAGAGCTTCGGCGCGCCCGGGCGCGGGGGCTTGAGCGAGAGGCTCTTCATCGCGAGAGCTTCCTCCTTCTACCGGGGCCGGCTGGAGGGCAGGCGCAGTCCACGGCTGGCGAGGATGTTGCGCTGGATCTCGTTGGCGCCACCGGCGATCGGACAGATGATCTCGGCGCGCCAGTTGAGCTCGAAGCGCCCTTGCATCAGCGCGGCGGGCTCGTCCCGCTTGAGCAGGCCGACCGGACCCAGGACGTCGATCACCTGGTCTGCAAGCCGCAGCCTCGTCTCGGTGGCGGCGACCTTCAGCATCGTCGCCTCGATCGTCGGCACTTCGCCCCGGTCCAGGATCTCCAGCGCGTTGAGCAGGTGGCAGCGCACCCCCTCGGCGCGGACCGCGGTGCGCGCGATCAACCTGCGGATGTCCTTGTCGTTCCAGCGCGTCTCGTCCGCGCGCGCCCAGGCCACCAGCTCGTCGGTGTCGCGCAGGAGTCCGGAATACCCCAGGCCCTGGAGCCGCTCGTAGTCCAGGGCTTCCACGATGTAGGTCCAGCCCCGGTCGATCTCGCCCACGACGCGGGACACGGGTACGCGCACGTCGTTGAAATACACCATGTTCGTCTGGTGGTCGCCCATCGTGTCGATGCGCTGCACCTCCATCCCCGGCGCACGGTTGTCCACGAGCATCAGCGTGATCCCCTGATGGCGCTTCGACCCGGGCTGGGTGCGGCAGGCGAGCCAGATGTAGTCGCTGAAATGTGCGCCGCTGGTCCACATCTTCTGGCCGTTGAGCACGAACTCGTCCCCGTCGCGCTCGGCGCGCAGCTCGAGGGCGGCGAGGTCGGAGCCGGCCTGAGGCTCGCTGTAGCCGAGGGCGATGCTGATCTCGGCGCGGATGATCCGCGGCAGGAACTCCCGCTTCAACCTCTCCGAGCCGTGGCGGATCAGCGTCCGACCGATCATGCCGATCTCGATGCACAGCGACGGCATCTGCGCGTATTCGAGCTCCTCCTGGAGCACGACGCTGTAGAGCTCGGGAAGGCCCTTTCCTCCGAAGTCCTCCGGCCAGCTCAGGCCGAGCCAGCCCCGGTTGGCGAGCTTCTTGAGGAAGACCGCCTTCTCGGGCGTGTCGGGCTGGGGGAATGGCCCTTGTTCGGGAATGACGGGATCCAGCTCCGCGGTCAGGAAGCTGCGCACCTGTTCGCGAAAGGTCTCGACGTCGGGTGAGAGCGTATAGGTCACCGATGGTCGACCCCTCGCGCCGCGAGAGCGGCTGCATAACGGTCTCGCAGCACGGGCAGGGTCCGCAGCTCCTCGGCCACGACCTCGAGATGGTACTCGATCCCTCCCCAGGACAGCTGTGCGGCCTTGGCGCGGCGACTGAAGTGGTGGACGTGCATCTCGGTCGAGAAGCCGAGTCCTCCCCAGGCCTGGTGACAGCGCCGCGCGACCTCGACGAAGCCGTCGGTCGACCGCACGAAGGACATGGCGGAGAGCAGCCGGCCGTAGTCGGCTCCGGCGTCGAGGGCGGCCGCGGCGCGCCGTGCCATCGACTCGCTCTCGGTCGCCGCGATCGAGCAGTCCGCGAGGCTGTGCTGCACGGCCTGGAAGCTGCCGATCGGTACGCCGAATTGATGGCGCTCGGTGACGTAGGCGACCGTGTCCTCGAGCAGGCGCCGCGCGGCACCCGCGCACCAGGCTGCCTGCATGGCCGCGGTGCGAGTGAGCGCGAAGTCCACCACTTCGAAGCCCCCGGAGAGAACCTGCCCCGGCGCGCCCTCGAACACGACCTCGCCCCAGTGGCCGCCGGCGATCGAGGCCTGCGGCCGCACCCGCACTCCGCTCTCGCGCGCATCGACCAGCACGATCCGCGCGCGGTGATCCGCGTCGAGCGCGGTCACGAGGAAGCGGTCGGCGACCGGCGCCCCTTCGACGAAGGCCTTGGCGCCGCGCAACCGGGAGCCGTCCCAGCGCGTCGCCTCCGAGCCGGCCTCCCAGCGCCCGCGATCGTCCGAGACGGCGAGCACCGGGCGGGCCTCTCCCGCGACGAGCTGCGACAGGAGCTCCCCGCTGGTGGAAGAGGCTTCCCGTTCGAGCAGGGCAGCGGCGGCGACCGCGACGGCGAGCAGGGGAGCGGGACAGAGTGCGCGGCCCAGCTCCTCGCACAGCAGCTCGAGATCGGCCAGGGTTGCGCCGCTGCCGCCGGCCGTCTCCGGCGCGGCGACGCCCAGCCAGCCCAGGTCCGCGATCTCCCCCCACAGAGCCGCGTCGTGTCGGCCTGGATGCGCCTCGGCATCGGCCAGCGTGTCGAGCGGGACCCGCTGCTGCAGGAAGTCGCGCGCCGTCTTCGTCAGGATCTGCTGGAACTCGCTGAACGCCACGCTGGCCTCCCGCCGATGGGAATATCGTAATCGCGGGGCTCGAAATTGTCGATCGCCGCCGCGATCGCGGGCCGCCCGGGCCGCTCTCGCGGCGAGATCGCCCGCCGCATCCCCCCCTTGGGGCACTTGTTCCGGTCCTGCCTTCCGGAGCGCTGCCGTCTCCCAATGTCAGCTTTCGGTCGGATGGCGGCGTCCGGGCTCTACACACGGGAGCACCTGATTTCACACGCGAAAAGCGTCCGTCGCGAGATCAGAGACTTGTTGATGTGATGTCTTTAGTGGTGATAGATTACGAAATTGTTGGGGGGTCGGATTCGCCTCAAGGGAGAACGCGGGCAGCCTTGGATCTTCGATTCAGCGATGCCGAACGGGCCTTTCGGGACGAGGTCCGCCTCTGGTTCGAGACCCATCTCGCGCGCCCCTGGAGCGCGGAGCTCGGCGATCCGTCCAACACCGAGGACCAGCTGGTCGCAATCCGGCGGTCGTTCCAGCGCAGTCTCTGCGACGCCGGGTACCTCGGGCTCGACTGGCCCCGACAGTTCGGAGGACAGGATCGTTCGATCGTCGATCGCGTGATCTTCCAAGAGGAGTTCGTGCGGGCCGACGCCCCGCCGCTGCCGAACTTCATCGGGATCCAGATCTTCGGGCCGGCGCTGATCCACCACGGGAGCGACGCACAGCGCGAGCGATTCATCCCGCCGATGCTCCGGGCCGACGAGATCTGGTGCCAGGGCTTCAGCGAGCCGAGTGCGGGCAGTGATCTGGCGGCCCTGCGCTGCGCCGCCGTGCCCGATGGCGACGACTACCGGATCACGGGCCAGAAGGTGTGGACCACGATGGGTCCCTGGGCCGACTGGACGTTCCTGCTGGCGCGCACCGACCCGGAGGACCGCTACGGGGGCATCACCTTCTTCCTGTTGCCCTTGGATCAGCCCGGCATCGAGGTGCGTCCCCTGCGCCAGCTCACCGGCGACGCCGAGTTCGGCGAGATGTTCCTCGACGGCGCGCTCGCCCGCCGCGAGCACATCGTCGGCCGCATCGGGGAGGGCTGGAAGATCGCGAACACGGTGCTCGCCTATGAGCGGGGTGTGTACGAGATCGAGGGGCCGGCGCGCAACGATCGATTCCTCGCCGACCTCGTCCGGGGATTGCGCGAGAGCGGTGCTCTGGCGTACGACGACGTGCGCCAGCGGCTCGCCCGTCTCTTCGCCGAGAACGAGGCGATCCGCGCGGCCGGGCTTCGCATGCTGGCCGCCCTCTCCAACGGCGAGACGCCGGGCGAGGAGGCGTCGATCCAGAAGCTCAACTGGTCGGAGTACGCGCGGCGCCAGGCCGAGGTGGCCTTCGATCTCCTCGGCGACCAGGCTCATCTTCGACGGCGGGGATCGGGAGCCTCGGTCGGCGTGGACTGGGTCTACGAGCATCTCTTCTCGCTCTCGGGTCCGATCGCCGGAGGCTCCTCGGAGATCCAGCGCAACATCATCGCCAAGCGCGCGCTCGGGCTTCCCACGCGCTAGACGAGAGGGAGGGTCGCCTTGCGTTTCGAGCTCGACGGCGAGCAGAGCCTGCTCCAGCAATCGCTGCGCGAGCTCCTGGAGAAGGAGTCGTCGCTCGAGCAGTCCCGGCCGCTGATGGAGTCCAGCGCCGAGGGCTATTCGAAGTCCTTCTATCGCCAGCTCGCTTCGCTCGGGTACCTGGGAATCGGGGTTCCGGAGGACCGGGGAGGGGCAGGGGCGGGCTACGTCGCACTCGCCGCAGCGCTTCACGCGATGGGTCGCGTGGCCCTGCCGGGTCCGATCCTGGACCTGCTCGAGGCGATCGAAGTCCTGCGCCGACTGCCGGGCGAGGAAGCGCGCCGTTGGTGCGATCGCGCACTCGCTGGCGACGCCCTGGTCTGCCTCGCGCACCGCGAGCCGCACTCGGCCCGCGAGGCGTCCCCGCGGACACGCATCGATCCGGCGACGGGATCGATCGCGGGCCGGAAGGTCTTCGTGCCCTTCGGAGCCTCTGCCGACGCGCTGATCGTGACCACCGATCGCGGGCTCGCGATCGCGCCGCGTCCGGACGCGGGCTGGGACGCCAGGCCGCTCGAAACCGTCGACCACGCCCAGCGTTTTGCCGATGTGACGCTGGCGGGTCCGGCGGTGGAGCTCGCGGAGGGTGAGGACGCGCGCTGCGCCGTGGAGGGCGCCGAACGCGTCGGAGCACTCGACGCCGCGGCGTTCCTGCTCGGGATGATGGAGCGCGTGCTCGAGATGAGCGTCGCGTATCTGAAGGACCGCAGGGCCTTCGGCGTGCCGATCGGGAGCTTTCAGGCACTCCAGCACCGGGCCGCCGACATGCTCCTGTACACGGAGAACACGCGGGCTGCCGTCTACCGCGCTGCGTGGAGCTGCGACTGCGATCCCGAGTCCGCGGCGCTCCAGGTGGCGGCGGCGAAGGCCTACGCCGGGGATGCGGCCCGCTTCGTCTGCAGGGAAGGCATCCAGGTCTTCGGCGGCGTCGGCTTCACCTGGGAGTACGACCTGCACATCTTCTACAAGCGGACCAAGATGCTCGAGGAGTTCCACGGGAGTACTCGCGATCAGCTCGAGCAGCTGTTACGGGTGCAGGGGATCTAGTGGCCCCCCTCGCGCACCAGAGAGCGGGGCATCGTCTCGCCCCCCTCGCGGCGCTGCTGGTGTCCGCGCTCCTCGTCTCGTGGAGTGGCGGCGCTGCCGGCCAGGAGGCGCCTTCCGGGCAGGAAGGCGGAACGAACGCCTCTGCCGAGCCGGCGCCCGGCATCGAGGAGATCACGGTCATGGGACAGCGCCGAGCGGACGCCCTCAAGGAGGCACCGGTCTCGGTCACGGCGTTCACGATGGAGGACCTGGCCGCCCAGGGCACCTCCGACATCCGCGGCCTCGCGAACTTCACCCCGAACCTCGAGATCAAGACGGCGTTCGCGGCCTCCAATCCCACCCTGTTCATCCGGGGAGTCGGGCTCAAGGACTACTTCGCCAACTCCTCGAGTGCCGTCGCCGTCTACAACGACGACATCTACATGAACTCGCCGACCGGACAGCTGTTCCAGCTCTTCGATCTCGAGAACGTGGAGGTCCTGCGCGGACCCCAGGGAAGTCTCTACGGCCGCAACGCGTCGGCGGGTGTGATCCGAGCGATCTCGCGCAAACCGACGGGCGACTTCAACGGGTACTTCAACGGATCCTACGGCTCGTACAATCTGGTGGAGCTGGAGTCGGCGCTCGAGTGGCCCCTGATCGAGAATGAGCTGTCGATTCGCGGTGCATACCGCTTGAACATGCGCGATGGAGTCGGAGAGAACCGGTGCGCGAGAGACGAGTACCGCTTTCAGCCGCCGTGTACCATCAATGCCGGCCAGCCGCTGCTGGCCGATGTCGAACAGCACGTCAACGACGTGAACAACTGGGCGGCGCGAGGTGTGCTTCGCTGGACGCCGAATCCCGACTTGGACGTCGTTCTGATCGCCGGGGGTGGGCTCAATCGCAGCCTGGCCCGGCAGAACCAGAAGATCGGCACCAGCGAAGACCCCCAGACTGGGCGGAAGGTCGCCGGTAACCGCGATGGCGCCCAATATCGCGACCCGGACACGTGCACCCCAGGCAAGTGTCAGCGTGTCCGGCCTCAGTTCGCGTTTCCCACCACGCCCGGCGAGGCCAATCCGCTCGACGGTGACCCCTACAAAGGCGACTACAACCTCACCGGCAACGAGCACGTGGACGTCTTCCTGTCGTCCCTCACGGCGACCTACGAGACGGGAGACATCGCTCTCACCAGCGTGTCGGGGTACGCCGCGAACAAGCGGGACACGCTGGACAACTCGGACGCCAGTCCCCGTTTCCAGGTGGAGACGAAGTGGTACAACAAGGCCTGGCAGGCCAGCCAGGATCTGCGCGGCCAGTGGCAGCCCACGGACGATCTGATCTTGAAGTCGGGCGCCTTCTTCCTCACCGAGCAGCTCGACGTGGAGAACCTCTTCGAGTTCCCCAGCTTCTCGGATACCGGTCGCACCGGCATCGAGCAGCTGATCAACCAGGACACCTATACCTGGTCCGTCTTCGGATACGGCACCTGGAGCATCTCCGACAACCTGACCGCCGACGCAGGGCTTCGATACAACTGGGACCAGAAGAAGTTCACGGCCGATTCGAACACCCTTCTGGGGACGATCTTCTTCAAGGGCCCGTCGGAGACGCAGAAGGAGATCTCGAAGGGCTTCTCCGGCGACATCACGCTCAGCTACCGGTTCTTCGATGGACTGCAGGCGTACGCGAAGTACGGACACGGATTCAAGGCGGGTCAGTTCAATGGAGCAGCCGGCCTCGGCAACTTCGACATCGACCTCGTGCAGTTCGTCGATCCCGAGACGGTCGACGCCTACGAGGTGGGCGCCAAGTCCAGCTTCCTGGACGGCCAGGTGCAGGTCAACGTCTCTTCCTTCTTCTACCGCTACAACGACCTCCAGGTCTTCGTGCTGGACAACTCCCTCGCGACGCTCCCGACCCCGCGTCTGGTCAACGCGAACGACGCGCAGGTTTGGGGCGTGGAGGGCGAGTTCCGCGTGCGTCCGTTCAGCTGGCTCGAGCTCTTCACGACGGCCGGCTTCCTGGAGAGCAAGTATCTCGACTTCACCGACACGGTGAACACGGTCGTAAATCAACCGACTCCCGAGCTGGTGAAGGACACGGTCGATTACTCGGGAAACCGACTGATCAACTCCCCTGCGCTGTCGCTGAGCGGATCGGCTGTGGTCGATATTCCGCTGGGAGGGCTCGGCTGGCTCACGCCCCGATTCGACTTCAGCTACAAGACCAGGACGTTCTTCGATCCGAACGAAGGACGCGGTCAGTTCGGGCTGTTCCCGAAAGGCACCCTGGCTCAAGATGCTTTGTTGCTGGTGAACGCGCGCATTGCGTACCGGACGCCCGACCAGCGGATCGAGATCGCTGGATTCGTCCGGAACCTCACCGACGAGCAGTACGCCGTCGATGGATTCGATCTATCGTCGGGGTTCGACTCGCTAAACTTCGTCATCGGCGATCCGCGGCTCTACGGCGTGAACGTGAGCTACCGGTTCTGAGCTGCCGACAATCGTTACGAGGTCCACGTTGACCAGGGAGGCGGCGATGGGTTGGGTCGGTCGAGCCGCAGTGCGTCGTGGCTGGGCGCCTTGGCGGGTGCTGGTTCCGTGCATTGGAGTGGTCTTCGGACTCGTCGCGTGTGGGGACGGGATGTCGGAGATCCGGGATCTGCAGCAGCAGGGACGATTCGCCGAGTCGCTGAAGCCTTTGCAGGAGGCGCTAGTCGAACATCCCGCGGACTCCGAGCTGAACTTCCTCTATGGTCGGGCGCTGCTGCTCACGGGACGGGCGGGCGGCGCGGTGTGGCCGCTTTCGCGCGCGCGTGAGAATGCGGAGCTGGCGGTGCCGGCCGGGTTGCTGCTCACCACGGCGCTGCTCCAGGGCGGCAGCGCCACCGACGCGATCGTCGCGGCGGGCAAGGTGCTCGAGATCGAGCCGGACAACCTCCAGGCGCGCGTCCTGCACGCACGCGCGCAGGTGGACGCGGTTCACAACAAGGAGGCGCTCCAGGAGCTCGACGCGCTGATCGAGGAGAATCCGGACGATACCCGGTTGCGGGCGCTGCGGATCATCCCGCTGATCCGGTTGGAGCGTCTGGACGAGGCCGGCGAGCAGCTCGCCGAGCTGCGGGTGATCGTGAGCAGCGGAGAGCTGAGGGATCCGGCGGTGGAGGCGCACTTCTGCGCGGCCGAGGCGACCTTCCGCGAGGAGCGAGACCAGCGAGAAGAAGCCCAGAAGGCGTGGGAGGGCTGCCTCGAGAAGTACCGCGGCAATCCGACCATCCTGCGCGGGGCGCTGGAGTTCTACGGCCAGACCGGGCAATCGGACTTGGCTCGGAGCTTGCTCGAACGATCCCTGGAAGAGGCACCGGACAACATCGAGATCCGGATCGCGCTGGCCGACCAGCTTCGCGCCGAGGGGGAGGCGGAGAAGGGCCGCCATCTGATGGAGGAAGGCGTCAGCCAGTTTCCTTCGGCCGAGGCGTGGAGCGCCTTGGCCGACTATCACGTAGCGGGAGGAGACTATCGGGCCGCGCGTGACGCCATCGAGCACGCGATCGAGATGCTCCCGACCATGTCTGAGGAGCTGCGCTTCGCCTACGCAGACGTGTCGATCCTGGCCGGCGACCTGGATTCGGCCGAGCAGATCGTCGACTCGCTGGAGCTCCCCGTGCAGCGCGATCTGCTGCGCGGACGGATCGAGCTCGCACGTGGGGATGCGCAGAGCGCCTTCGAGAGCTTCGAGAAGGGAATCGGGCTGTGGCCGAACAACGCGACGGCGCGGTACCTCGCGGGTCAGGCCGCCGAGCAGCTGGGGAACTTCGGAGAGGCCGTGTCGCAGTATCGCGAGGCGGTACGGGTCGATCCGGCGGCGGGCGAGGCGGCCTTGGCGCTGGTGTCCCTGCAGCGCGCGCTGGGGACGCCGAATCTGGCGATCGAGCCGCTGCGCGTCCACCTGGCCGAGAATCCCCGCGATGTCGCGGCCTGGCGTTCCTGGGTCCGTCTGCTCTTCGACACCCAGGAGCTGACCGGAGCGCGGCAGGGGCTGCAACGCCTCCGTTCGCTCGACCCGCGTGCGGCGGTCGTCGTCGGGGCGAGCCTGCGCCGCGAGAGGGAAGGGCCCCAGGTGGCGTTGGCGGCCCTCGAGGCGAGCAAGCTGGATCTCACGCGCCCGCAGAACGTCGAGGTCCTCAATGCGCTGGTCGTCGCCGCGATCGACGCGGGCTCCCCCGGACGCGCGCTCCGGGACGTCGACGCCGCGGTGGCGGCCCATCCGGATGCGCCCGAGTTCCACGAGCTGCGAGGCCGCGTGCTGCGGGCGCAGGGCGATGCATCGCAGGCCCAGGCGGCGTTCGAACGGGCGCTTGAGCTCGATCCCGATCGCGCGGCGTCGCTCTTGGAGCTGGGCCGGATGGCCGAGGCGAATGGGAAAGGCTCGGAGGCGCTGGCGCTGTACGACCGGGCTAGCGCCGCGGACCGATCGTCCCCGGACGGGTCCTTCGCCGCCGGTGAGCTCCTCGCCTCGCGCGGCGACCGGGACCAGGCGATCGCCCGCTTCGAGAGCGCGTTGCGCGTCTCTCCGCTGGATCTCGAGGCGGCGCGCCGTCTCGCCGATCTCCTGGCCAGCGAGGGGCGCGACCTCGCTCGCGCGCTCGATGTGGCGCGCCGCGCGGTCGCCGTCGGCAGGAGCGCCGACGATCTCGAGAGGCTGGGGCAGATCCAGATCGCGCGCGGCGAGGGGTCGGCCGCCGCGGCCTCCCTGGGCCAGGCGCTGGAGAAGGAGCCGGAGAGCGCCTCCGCCCAGTACTGGCTGGGACGGGCCCTTGCCCTCTCCGGAGATCGGGACGCCGCGCGCGAGGCGTATCGCAAGGCGCTCGCGAGCGCCGATGCCGACGAGGCGGAGCGCGCGCGCGCGGAGCTGGCGAAGCTCGAGAGACGAGACGCTTCGTGAGCGCGAGGCGTTCGGGACGGTCCTGGAGGCTCCTGCTCCTCGCGGGCTGGTGGACCCTCGCCCTCGTGACGCGTGCCGGCGCCATCGAGGAGGCGGGCGATACCGAAGCCCTGTGGCTTCCCTCGGTGGCCGTCGGCTTCGACGTCCAAGTCGAGTCGTCGGCGAACGGGGTGGTCTCGAGCTCGCTGCGCGGGACTGCCACGGGGCAGCAGGAGTTCCAGACCGCCGTCCCCTCGCTCGAGGGTGAGCTGATGACCCCGGTTCTCGCGAATCCCGGCCGTGCGCGGCTCTTCTTTGCGGGCGAGTGGAGCTGGGGCTGGCTGCTGGCCGGAGAGAACCGACCCGTCGTCAAGGACGGCACGATCGGTAATGAGGTCCTGATTCCGCCGCGCTGCCAACCCGGAAATCCCACGCGTTGCATCGAGAGCGACCTCTCCCTCGTCGAGGGCATGGGGAGCCGCCTCGACGCGAGCATCGAGAACGGCTGGAGCGCAGGAGCCGGCGTGGCGTTCGAGGTACCGGTGGCCAATCTCTTCACGATCATCGTGAAGCCGTCCTTCCTCTACCACGGAGAGCAGGTGAAGCTGGAAGGGGAGGTCAAGAACCCGATCTTGATCGTCGGGAGCTCTCCACCGAACAACAACACCGCCAGCTACGTTCAGATCGCCGGATCCGAGAAGGAGATCTTCCACGCACTCGGGGGCCGGCTGGCGATCGAGTACGAAGCGGCCCGCAGGGGTCCCTTCGACATCCTGCTCTATGCTCAGGGCCAGCTCTTCTGGTGGCTCAAGCCCGAAACGAGCTTCACTTCGTCGGACGACTCCGGAAGCGCCACTTTCGACTACCGTCGCAACGACTACGTCGGCGGTGGCGGCGTCGGGGTGCGATTGCGGTGGCGGGGGCCCTGACGGAGACGGTCTGGGTCGTGCCGCGCCGCGGGCTGCTGCCATGGAGGATTCGGTGTCCAAGCCTCGCCAACCCCTGAGCATCTGGATCTACGTGGCCGCCGCGGTCGCGATGGTCGTCGGCTATCTGCTGTTCTCCTTGCAGCGCGTCGGTGGCGATGGCCGTCCCGTCGGTTCCGTCGCGGACATCTCCGCGCTCTCGGAGCGCAAGGATCTGAACGTGCTGTTCATCCTCATCGACACGTTGCGGGCGAATCGCCTGGGTGCCTACGGCTATCAGCGCGATACGAGCCCCAATCTGGACTACCTCGCGCGCACGGGAGTGCGCTTCGCGCACAACCTGTCCCAATCATCCTGGACCAAGGCTTCGATGGCCTCGCTGTGGACGGGACTCTACCCGCAGCGGACACGCGTGCTGCGCTACTCCGACGCCATGGCCCAGGAGGCGCGCATGCCCGCCGAGATCCTGCGCGACGCGGGCTTCCGTACCATGGCGATCTGGCGCAACGGGTGGGTGGCGCCCAACTTCGGGTTCGATCAGGGCTTCGACACGTACCACAATCCCAAGCCCACTCCGGTGCCGAAAGATGTCCGGCGCGAGAACCCGTCCTTCGTGGTCGCCGGCACAGACTACGACGTGATCGATTCAGCCTTGGACTTCTTCCGCAGCTTTGCCGATCAGCGCTGGTTCCTCTACCTCCATCTGATGGACGTCCACCAATACGTCTACGATCCCGAGTCGGCGCTCTTCGGAACGAGCTACTCGGACATCTACGACAACGCCATCCATCACACGGACGCACAGGTCGGGATGCTGATCGCGGGGCTCCGAGACCTCGGCCTCTCCGACCGCACTCTGGTCGTCCTGGCGGCAGATCACGGAGAGGCATTTGGAGAGCACGATGTCGAAGGGCACGCGCGAAACCTGTACGGAGAAGTGACGGAGACTCCTCTTCTGCTCAGCTTCCCCTTCCGACTCGAGCCCGGCGTCGTCGTCGACGCTGCCACCCAGAACGTGGATCTGTGGCCGACCCTTCTCGATCTGCTGGGGCTCCCGGCGCTTCCGGATCCCGACGGCCACTCCAGGCTCGAAGACATCGTTCGGGCGGGGCGCGGAATGCCAGCGTCGGACGGGTCGGCTCCCCGCTTCGCCGAGCTCGATCGAACCTGGGGACGCACGACGGAAGCCCCGCTTCCGCTCGTGGCGGTCACCCAGGATGGCTATCGACTCATCTACTACGTCGACGACGGAAAGGTCGAGCTCTACGATCTCGCGCAAGATCCCGGCGAGAAGTCGGACCTGGCGGCGAGCCGACCGGAGATCGTCGAGCGTCTCCGCGGCAGCATCGATACCTATCTGGCGCACGACGCACCGCCCTGGGGTAGCGGCGCCCCTCAGGTGGAGCTCGAGGAGATGCTCCTGAGGCAGTTGCGCGCTCTCGGCTACAAGGTGGATTAGGCGGGAGAGCCATGCGTGGGCGCCTACGAGCCGAGGACCTGGCGATCGGCTTCGGGCTGGTCCTGGCCTCCGCAATTGTCTACGGACCAGTCCGCGCGTACGGCTTCGTGAGCTTCGACGACCCGGGCTACGTCGCCGAGAACGCCCGCGTGTTGACGGGTCTCACGATGGAGAACGTCGAGTGGGCCTTTACGACCTTCTACTTTGCCAATTGGCACCCACTCACGTGGCTCTCCTACATGGCGGACGTGTCGATCTTCGGGCCCGATCCAGGAGCGATGCACGTCGTGAACGTGGTGTTCCACGCCGCCAATGCCTTGCTGGTCTACAGCTTGATGAGGGCGCTCTCCGGGAATCGCTGGGTCGGCGCAGGGGTGGCGGCGCTCTTTGCCGTTCACCCGGTGCACGTGGAATCGGTGGCGTGGATCTCCGAGCGCAAGGACGTGCTGAGCGCGTTCTTCGGCCTGCTTTCTCTGCGCGCCTATGCGCACTACGCGCGATCCGGGTCCCGGCTCGCGTACGCGCTGAGCGGAGTCGGTCTCGCCATGGGTCTCTTGGCGAAGCCCATGCTCGTGTCCTGGCCCTTTGTCATGCTGCTGCTCGACGCCTGGCCCTTCGGGCGCATCGGTCCGCTCGGCACCCCCGAAGGTCGACGCTCGTCGTTGCACCTCGTCGTCGAGAAGATCCCGTTCTTCGCTCTCTCGATCCTGGCGTCGGTATTGACCCTGATCGCCCAGGGGAGCAGCGACGCGATCGCGGGAGTCGAGCACGTCGCCCTAGTTTCGAGGATCGCCAATGCGGGATTGGCGTACGTGGCCTATCTCCGAATGATCGTGTGGCCGCTGGATCTCGCTCCCCTGTATCCCCATCCTGGGGACTCGGTGTCGCTGGTACGCGGCGCCGTGGCGGTCGCGGGCGTCGCGCTGGCGACGCTCCTCGTGCTTCGCCATCCGCGTCGCTTCCCCGCCGCGACGGTCGGATGGCTCTGGTTCCTGGGTATGCTCGTTCCGGTGATCGGGCTCGTCCAGGTGGGCGACCAGGCGTATGCGGACCGCTACACGTATCTTCCGGCACTAGGGATCTACCTGCTCGTGGTGGTCTTCGCGCGGCGCGCGTTGGAGGCATTTCCGCGCTGGAGTCGGTGGGCGCTCGCGGGTTTCGGGTCGGTGCTGGTTGCTCTCGCGGTTGCGGCGTCGGCTCAGCGCGCCTACTGGAAGGACAGTCTCACGCTCTTCGATCACACGTTGCGCGTGACGCGCGACAACACCGTGGCCCATACGCACTACGGAAATGCGCTACTGGCCGCGGGAAGGCCCGCGGAGGCGGCCGCTCAGTACCAGGCGGCCGACGCGATTCATCCAGGGCTCGCTTGGAACTACGTCGGGCTCGGAAATGCATTGCTCCAGATGCAACGCGTCTCGGAGGCACGGCAGGCCTTCGAGTTTGCGCTGGCCGTGAATCCGGACCTGTTCGATGCCTACATCGGAATGGGCAACGTGCGTCTCGCCGAGCGGAACCCGCGCGCGGCGCTCGAGTCGTTTTGGCGTGCGATCGAGCTCGCACCCGACTCGGCGGAGGCGCAGAACAACGCGGGGGCGGCGCTCGGCGCACTGGGCGATCTGGCGGGCGCGATCGGCTACTTCGAGGCGGCGCTGGCGCGGCGCCCCGAGTATCCCGACGCGGCCACCAACCTCGCGCGCGCGAGGCAGTTGCTGAGCGAACGACCCAGTGGGCGCTAGGCGCAGGGCGGGGAGACGTCCGCTGCGGGGCGGGGCTCGTCGAAGCCGACCTCCTCGATCAAGAGGCCCGAGGGAGCCTGCACGTCGGAAGGCTGGGGCTCGACGAACAGGTTCACGAACACGTAGCCGCGCAGCGAGGGGGCGAGCGGGTGCGACAGGCGGACCTCGAAGGGGCCCTCCCGGCCGAGTGCCACGATCTGGCGGTCGCCGCCTTCCAGAGCGACGCCCAGGCGCACGGGCAGGGCCATGCCGGAGGGGACCCGCCCGCGAACCCGCAGGTCCGCCGAGCGCGCCGGAAGGGCGAGGCGAGCGTTCGCCCCGATCAGCCAGCCGCAGACGCCGGGTGCGAGGGTCCGGTAGACGGGCCAACCACCGAGCACGAGGAACGCCTGGTGTCGGCCGGTGTGGAAGTCGAGCGAGGTCGGAGCTGCCGACGCGGGCGGAAGCAGCGAGACGGGACCCGCAGTCGTCAGCGGGTCCGAGCGACCGCCGTTCGACAGCCAATCGATCACCTCGCGTGCGGCCACCGCGTGACCGCGCGCGTCGAGGTGACCGTCGCGGAGATAGGCCGAGACGCCGGCGGCGGCGGTCGCCTCGCGGAGCGGATCGAGCGCGAGGCGCGCGTCGATACCCTCCGCGCGGAAGAACCGGGCCAGAGTGCGTTCGGGCTCGTTCCAGTCGAGCTGCTCGTCGATTGGGCGCGCACCGGCCTGACGGACGAGCAGATCCGTGTAGAGGCTCGTCGCGTCCTGCTGGACCTGGACGAAACGCGGGATGACCAGCACCAGGAGGCGGGCCCCGATCGCCTGGCACTCGTCGCGGACGGCGCGGAGCAGACGGAAGGTCGTCTGCCAGGCCGCTCTCCAGGCGGGGTCACCGACACCAGGCCGGTGGATCTCGAGCTCTTCACTCGGTGCGAGGCCGCGCCGCAGCCGCTCTTCGAGCCCCGGCCGCGCAGGCCACGGGTCGAGCTCGTCGATCTCGCGGCTCCGACCGAAGGCGAGCAGGCCCTTCTCCAAGATGGCGAACACCCGGGAGTGCCGGCGGACCCACGCCCGCGCGGGGTGGGGGTAGGTGAGGGAGATGTCTCCCCCGTCGCCGGGAAACACGTAGGGACGCAGGTAGTCTCCCGGGCTGCCCGTGGTTCGACCGGCGAGCTCGATGGTGTTGTTGGCAAAGTCGTTCGACGGGTAGAGGGCCAGCACCACCACATCCGGCCGGATGCGGTGCGCGAAGCGCCGCAGGAGCAGGAGCTCCTGGCCGGTTCCATAGTCGGTCGAGGAGAGGTTGTAGATCTCTGCGCGACGCCCCTGCGCCTCGAGGGCCCGCTCGGTCCTGGTGGTGAGCAGGTCCTCGTCGCGGACGGCGAGACCGACGAGGAACGAGTCGCCGAGAAACGCGATGCGCAGGGATCCCGAGCGCGTCGGGTCCTCGCCGTCCGGCGGGATCTCGCGCCCGCGAAATCCATCGGAGGAGAGGCGGACCCGGAACGGGCCCGCCTCATCACTCTCCTCGATGACGAGACCCGGAACCTGTCGAAACCCGAGCTCAGGGTCGAACTCGAGATGGTTGAGCGCGGTGTGGTAGCGGGGCGGGGCGGTGAGCCATCGGGTCGCGATCTCGACCAGCAGGAGGCCCGCCAATACGGAGGCGAGGGCGAGGGCGGAGTTGCGAAACCACACGGCGCGCGGTGGCGAGGCGGATCCCCGCTCAGTCCTTGAAGTTCCCCAGAGGTCGCGCGATGGCGAAACGGTAGGGGGTGAGGACGAACACCTGCTCGGCTTCTTCCAGCGTGCCCGCTACCGCGGCGACCGGGGACGAAACGGCGAACATCGCCGATCCGATCACCAGCGACCCGATCGCTGGCACCCGGACGAAAGCACCGTCGAAGATCATCCTTCCCGCGCGGTAGTAGCGATCGTAGGGATTCGTGTCCTGGCTCTCGGACGGGCCCGAGGCACCGCGGTCTCCCGCAGCCTGCGACGGCGGCTCGTCCGCGCCAGCGGGGACGGCCGCGAACCACGCGAGGGTCGCCAGGACCGCCGAGCACCGGCCGAGCTGCGGAAGGAGACCCGCGCCTCGCAACCGGAGCCCGCGCGCGAGCCCCGCGAACCTGTTTGCGAGGGAGGACATCATGGTCGTCATGATCACCTACCGGCGTTCCGACCGTCAAGCACGGCGCTCGCGAAAGGCCGCGGGACACGGGTTCGCTCCGTGAGCTCCCTGCACCTGGCATCGCGCGACGCGATCACGAGAGGGGTAGCTGGAGCAGCGCGGTGCCGGTCGCCACCCGCGTTCCATCGGCCTTGGCGATCTCGATCGACCACTCCACGTCGCCCCGGTCCGCCAGGGCTCGCGTCGCGGTCACACGAGCCACCACTTCGAGATCGTCGCCGACGTGGGCGACGGCCAGGTGGCGGAAGCCCAGCTTGCGCAGACAGCCCGGATCCCCGGCCCAGCGGGTCAGCAGCCGGTCCACCCAGGCGTACATGTGGGCGCCCATGACGACGACATCCTCGAACCCGTCGTGGCGTGCCCATTGATAGTCGTAGTGGATCCGGTGCGCCCCCCACCAGGCGACGCCCATCAGGAAGGAGGCGAGATTGGAGGTCGGCTCGACGTGTCGCAGCTCCTCGCCGATCCGAACGTCGACGAACCGCCGGGTCTGCAGAGCAGTCGCGCTCATCGGAAGATGATCGTCTGAGTGTCGCGGGCGACCCACTCGCCTCGCTGATTGGTGTGCTCGGACTGCTTCTGGACCACGATGAGCTTGCCGCTGCGTCCCTGCTTCTCCTCGATGCTGGAAACCCGTTCGCGAACGGTGAGGACGTCGCCGATCCGGATCAGGGTTCCGACCTCGATGTCCCAGGAGGCGAGCACGGAGACCCCGTGGACCCCGGGAACCATCACATCGTCGTACTGCCCGTCCTCGAGCAACCTCGATCGGGGGACGACTCGGCGCGACGCGACGAGGTAGAAAAGGGGAGGCGCCACGATCTCCCCGTACCGGGTCTGCCGCGCGAACGTCTCGTCCGAGTAGAGGGGATTCCAGTCGTCGGCGCCGGCCAGGTACTCCTTCAGGTGTCGCATGGAAACCGGGTCCGATATGCGAACCGTTTCGCGTCCCAGCTCTTCCCAGGCCGAGTCGTCGACGTAGGGTGTTTCCGGCATGTCGCTCCCTCTTCGTTGAGGTGCCCGCTCGTGCGCGGCGGGGTCGCCCGCCCGGCGCGGCCTCGAGCGCAGCGGATGCTACCGTGCCCCGGGCTAGTCTGTGTCAGCGCGAAGCCGATGAGCGCGTCTTCCAGCTGCGACGACGGACTTCGAGCGGCCCACGCGCTCGAAGTACCGATCGGGCCAGTAAGCGGGGTTCTTGTAGTGGACGTGGGTCGATTCGGACGTGTCGTCGAGCGCGTGGTGCTCGGCCCAGAGCGGGTAGCCGATCCGGTCGATCGCCCAGATCTCGATCTGGTGGCAGTGAGCGGAGTAGACAGGCATTCCCGCCTGCTGGCACGTCATGCCGCGTTTCTCGCGCATGAGGTGGAAGCCGGAGGGCGCCCCGTAGAGCCCGTAGGTGGGGTAGTTCACCCGGCTTTCTCCAAGGCGCTCGAAACCCGGGCGCAGGGGCAGCCGGTAGCGGGAGCAGGCCGCGAGCTGGCGGCCGCGGAAGACGAAGCGCTCCTCGTGCTCTTCGATCCAGAACGTCGCTCCGTGGGAGCGCCAGCCCGCCGCCCACATCGGGATCAGCTCGCGCGGTCCGAGGTTCGCGACCGCTCCCATGAAGGGCGCCATCCCGACGTCGAAGGTGCGGTCCAGCGCCGGCTCGAGTGCCTCCTCCCCGAGGTGTCGCGCGATCCACGTCAGGAGTCCGGTGATCAGGATGCCCAGAGGGTCGTGCAGGGCGATCAGCTCGAGGTCGATCTCGTCGGCCACCTGCGCCACCGCGCCCCAGCGACCGCGCTTCACGGCCGCCTCGATGCGAAGCGACAGCGGGGTGACGAGGCGATCGATCTCGTCGGGGTCCAGCACCCGGCGCGTGCGACCGCCGCCTACCCCGTGCGGCTTCGCCATTCCCAGCCGGGCGAAGACGGTCTCGGGAACGTCCGCTCCATCCTTGTAGAGATCGAGGCAGGCGGAGGTGAAGTCGTCCGCGAGCGTCAGCACCGCGAGCGGAACTCCCAGCTCCTCGATCGCGAGAATCTCGAGGAACAGGATCTCTGCCGCCAGGTACGCGGGAAGCCTCTCCCGTCCCTGGGTGAGCGGCCGCGGCGCGCCGAGCATCCGATTGCGCAGACCGTAGCAGGGGTACTGGTAGCCTGGGCCGCAACGCCGTCGCGGTGCGGAGGACTGCCAGCTCTGGGGCTCCAGCCAGGTACGCAGGGGACCCCAGCGATCCGCGTAGAAACGGATCCTATGGTCCTCCTCTTCGATCCGGAACGTGCTGCCCGACGCGCGCAGTCGCCGTGCGATTGCCTCTGCGCGGGTGCGCGGGTCGGCGTCTGCGAGCGCGCGGAGGAAGGGGCGGAAGGCGTACTCCGCCGCATAGCGCAGCGCCTCGTCGTGCCGCGTCTCGCCCGCCCGCTCCAGGATGAAGTCCTGGAGGATGGCGATCCACTGTACGTAGGCGTCGTTGCACATTGTGCATTCCTGCTCGATCTGCTCCTGGGCTCGCTTCGTATCGTCGGCGTCGCGCCGGGTGGCTGAGCGTGCCAGCACGATCGAGTTCGGGGTAGCCAGCGCTTCGAGCTGCGCGTCGTCGAAGATCCGCTTCATCGGCGTCCCTCTGGTTCAACGGGGAGGGGCTCGTCGGGCGACTCGAAGCCGAAGACGCGCAGGGCATTGCCTCGGGTCACCCGCTCGAACTCGAAATCGTCGAGGTGTCCGAGCGTGTCCGAGACGAGCTTGCGCGTGTCCGGAAAGCTCGTGTCGGGATGCGGATAGTCCGTCTCGAGCAGGCAGTTGTCGACGCCGATCTCGCGGATCCGCCGGGTGCCGAAGCGCTCGAAGGGCAGGAAGCAGCCGAACACGTGCTCCGCGAAGTAGGAGCTCGGCGGGTCCGGCAGCGGGCTGCCCCAGATGCGGCGATGGCGGTGCCAGACGTAGTCGGCGTGCTCGAGGGCGAAGGGGATCCACCCGATTTTGCCTTCGGACAGCACGAGCTTTAGGCGGGGGAAGCGCAGGAAGACTCCGGAGAGGATCCAGTCGAAGAAGGTGAGCGAGGGCAGGGAGCCCGCCATGGCGAGGGCCACCGTCGCGGGCTGGGTCTTCGGGGCCGGCGGCAGCCACCAGGACGCGCCGACGTGGATGCAGAGCGGGAGTCCCGTCTCCTGCGCGGCGTCGAACACCGGATCCCAGGGGAGATCCGATTCGTGGAGTGAGGAGAGGCCGAGTCGAAAGGGGTCGTCAGGGAACGTGATCGCCTTGGCGCCCTTCGCCGCGACCCGGCGGACCTCCCCCGCGGCGAGTGTCGTATCCCAGAGCGGGAGGCACGCCACCGGGACAAAGCGCCTCGCTGCGGCGCCGGCCCAGTCGTCGATCACGTGGTCGTTGTAGGCTCGCACGCACAGGTGGGCGAGCTCCCGGTCCGAGCTCCCCAGAAAGAGATGTCCGCAGTAGCTCGGGAACTCGACCATCGGGAAGCAGACCGACACCGCAATGCCATCGCGGTCCATTGCCTCGAGCCGGGCCACAGGATCGATGAAGCGCCCCGCAACGTCGCGATAGGAGAAGGGCAGCAGGGATTGCGGACCCATGGCTTCGACGTCGTCGACGAGGGAGGACGCGGCAGTGGGGTACAGCCGGCCGTCAAAGCTCCAGGCGTCCCCGGGCTGGTCGTCGGATCCCGTCGTCCGTCGCGTCTGCTCGAGCGCCGCACTGAGGCCCTTTTCCGACAGGAAGTCCTCGAGCACGCCGTGGCCCGGCCTCGAACCGACCGGGACGACGCGCGGCCCGCGCTCACGGTACTTCGCGGGGAGCCGCTTCGTGAAGGTGTCCGGCGGGAGGACGAGATGATCGTTGGCGGAGACGAATCCCGCGTCGCGAACGCGGAGAGCGGCCGTCACAGACCGAAGGTCCGGGCGAACATCGCGTCCAGCGCCCGATCCGGCAGCAGCCAGCGGAGCACGCGGATCGCGTGCATGTCGGCGCCGACCGCATAGCGGGTCTTCGGGCGTCCGGTCTCGAGGGCTCGCTGGATCGCGGCAGCTACCGCCTCGGGGCCCGTCGTGCGCGCTCCCATTTTGGCGTGGGCCCCGAGGAAGCGCTCCATCACGGCGCCGTAGAGTTCGCGGCCGCGCGGCGGAAGCTTCGCGATCGCCTCCCGGATCTGGGCCTGCTCCTTCGAGATCAACGGCGTGCGCATGCCTCCCGGCTCGATCAGCACCACCTCGACGCCGACTCCGCGCAGCTCGGCGCGCAGCGCGTCGGACACCGCCTCCAGCGCGTACTTCGAAGCGCTGTAGGGTCCCATCAGCGGAGCGGAGACGCGGCCGGACCCCGAGCTCACGTTGATCACGCGTCCTCGCGACGCGCGCAGCAGGGGCAGCGCGGTCTGGGTGAGACGCATCGTGCCAAACACGTTCACCTCGAAGGGGCGACGCAGGTCCTCGGACGGGACGAACTCCATCGGACCGAACACGGCGATGCCCGCGTTGTTCACGAGCGCCCTCAGACCGCCCGCGGCGAGCTGGGAGGCGACCTGCTTCACGGCGAGATCGATCGAGGCCGGGTCGGTCACGTCGAGCGGCACGGGATGGAGCGCTCCGCTGGCGTCTCGCGCGAGCGCCTCGCCGTCGCGCTCGCTGCGAACGCCCGCAAACACCCGGTAGCCCGCCCGGGCGAGACGAAGGGCGGTCTCGCGGCCGATGCCGGTGGAGCTTCCGCTGATCAAGACTGCGCTCTGGGGGTCCAAGTCTCCGCTCCCGCCGCTCGAGCCGGCTCGAATAATATTATTGCTCTTTCGTATGGTAATTACCGGGCGGCGCGGGATGCAAGCGAATGCGAATCCGGCGCCCGAGCGGGTCGCCGCGGCCCCCGGACTTCACGGCAGGCGCGTGTACCAGTCGGCGATCGCCCGCCCGATCTCGTCGGGCGAGTCCTCCTGCGGGAAGTGGGCACCGGCGACCTCGGCGGTTTCCTGGTGGGTCAGGGAGGACAGGAACGCGCGGCGGGAGGGCGGAATCTGGCCGGGCTCCACCCGGATCCAGAGCTTCGGAACGGGCGAAGAGGCAAACCAGCGCCCGAAGTCCTCGAACGCCCGGGCCACGTCGGCGGGCTCGTCGTCGATCGGCAGCGAGCGAGGCCACTGAAGCAGCGCACGCCGTCCCTCTCCGGGCTCCCGGAACGGACGCCGGTAGTGCTCGAACGTCGCCTCGTCCCACCCGCGCAGGGGCGCGAGCCCCTCGCGCAGGATCCTCTCGATGAAGAAGTTCTCCTCGATCACCATCTTCTCTCCCTCCGGAGAGCGCAGGCGCGTGAACACCGGCTTCGCCCACTCGGGGAACTCGCTCCAGATCAGGGGCCGGCAGAAGGCCTCCGTGTGCGCGATCGCCCGCACCGCCGACGCGTGGCGGCTCGCCCAGCGCAGCCCGACGGCGGCACCCCAGTCGTGGAGGACCAGGGTGACCCGCTCGCGCAGGCCGAGCGCATCCATCAGGGCCTCGAAGTAGCGGGAGGTCTCGAGGTAGCCATATCGATCGGGTCCGCTGTTCGCGAGCCTGTCCGAGTCGCCCATGCCGATGTGGTCGGGCGCGAGGCAGCGCCCGTGCTCCCGGAGGTGCGGGATCACGTTGCGCCACAGGTAGGAGGAAGAGGGATTGCCGTGCACGAAGACGATCGGATCTCCTGCGCCTTCGTCGACGAGCGCGACCCGGGTGTCGAGCACCGGGACGCGGCGCTTCTCGTAGCGAGGGCTCGGGTTGATCGCCGGGGCGGGGTCCGCCACCTGCTAGTCCGTTGCGCCTTCGTCGGTCACCCAGCGCACGAAGCGGTGTACGGGATACATCGCATCGTGGGGCAGTCCGAAGCCGCTGCCGTCCATCGCTCCTCCGAGCGGAACGACGCGCTGGACGCCCGCGGCGGCCAGCGCATCGCGCAGCGCCGTCTTCCGCGAGGCCGGATACACACCGACGGTCTGGGTCGCGACACTGGCGAAGCGCACCGCGCTCGCGAGATCGTCCACGGGTACCACGTTCACCGTCTTCGCCGTCGGGTGGAAGTCCACGGGCTCGTCCGAGCGCACCACCAGGCCCTCTCCGTTGTACCCGCCAAACACTCGATACACCGGCTCCATCTGGCGCAGCACCTCGGTCTCGTCCCGGATCTCGAGCGGTGTCGCGGGCCCGCGTCCGGCGCCGTAGCGGCGATCGACGGCCAGCTCTTCGGCGAGCAGTGCACAGTAGCGATCCACCTCCTCGGTGCTGCCCTCCACGAACTGGTGGCGGCTCGCGGTGCACGCATCCTGATTGAGCAGCGACACGTCCGATGCGGCCCGGACGGCCACCTCGCGCAACGTCTCCTCCGAGGCGAAGGCCTCGCGGCCTACGAGCGACATCGACACCTTCGGGTCGAAGGAGATCAGCTCGAATCCCGGTCCGAGGTACTTCACCACGTGTCGGATCGCCGCGTCGCCGCCCCAGGCCACAATTTTGTCGAAGTACTGCGGGCGGTAGAGGATCGATTCGACCCGTGCGTCACCGCCGCGCCAGTAGGCGGCGGAGAAGGAGCGCAGAACGGGATGCGTGGGGTCGATCTGCCTCATCGTGCGCAGGATCGCGGTGACGGTGAAGAGGTCGTTCGAGGGCATCTTGAGCAGGTGGACGCCCTTGGTGAGGGCTCCGCGGCCGATTGTGATCGCTGCCACGCCCGGTCCGTTCCCGGCGAGGATGTGAACGATGCGTGGCGGAAAGGCCCGCACGCGGGAGAGCCTTCCGCTCGGCTCCCGGACGGCCCGCCAGCCGTCGACCGCGTCGCGGCCCACCGTCTGATCGAGTTCGAACTCGAGCAGCCCCCGGTCCAGGAAATTTCCGAGATCGCGATAGCAGTTCTCGAGGATGCGTCGGCCGAGGGGATTCACCTCGACCATCGACTCGAGCGCCTCCTGGAGGAACTCGTTGCGATCGAGATCGAGGCGCTGACCGGTCTCGACCAGGTAGTCGACGATCTCGGCGACGGGGACGTCGAAGGCCGGCGGCAGCTCTGAGCGCGACCACACCAGCTCGTCCAGGTTGAGCTTCGGCGTGGCGAAGCTCGCGCCGAGATCGCGCGATTCGTACTCGGTGTCGGCGCCCCGGACCAGTCGGCCCTGGACGAAGTGCGGGACCAGGATTCTGCGCTCACCCATCGGATCCTCCTCCGCCTCCCGCCGCCGATTCTGCGAGAGATCCTTCTTGAACACAAGTGTATAGTATTTGTGATCGCCGAGACGTTTCCGGGTCGCCCGGTCGCTTCCTCAGCCCACGGGTGGGTCGGCCGGCTCGAAGCGGAAAGACGCCACGCATTGCCCTGGAGGATCTGGTGGTCTCCCACGCGCTGCAGGCGGCGAGCTGCGCCCGGGCGATCTCGCGGGAGTCGGGCCAGGTCGTATCCGTGTGCGGGTAGCACGTCTCGATCATCACGTTGTCGACGCCGATCGGGCCCAGATTCCTGGGACGTAGTCGGCCCGAGCGGCCCAGAATCGCTCCCGTCCAGCATGGCCCCGCTCGGCAGGGCACCACCTCCCTCTCCCGCTCCGAGCGTGTTCGCGCTCGACTCTGAGCCAGCCGTGAATTATTATATGCGTAATCGCATACAATTTTGCCAGGAGGCCCCAATGTCGTCCGCGCTCGAATCGCTCCTGGCCCGGGTCACGGATCCCGATCCGTTCGGCGAGAACGTGGAGACACTTCGTCCCCTCCAGCTGCGCGCACTGACCGAGCGCCTGAACGAACGCCGCGCCCAGATCCGCGTCCTCGACCAGCGGGCCCGCGAGGCCGGCGTCGATGCGATCGAGTCGCTCGACGACCTGGTGCCTCTGCTCTTCGCCCACACCACCTACAAGAGCTACCCGGAGTCGTGGGTGGAGCAGGGGCGCTGGGATCGCCTGAACCGGTGGCTCGACACGCTCTCGACCCAGCGCGTGAAGGACGTCGACGTGGCGGCGGTGCGCGACGTCGACGACTGGCTCGCCCGTCTGCACCGGGCGGGCCACTACGTGTTCTCCACG
>CAZZFT010000002.1:0-118785 GCA_964653555.1 uncultured Spirochaetales bacterium
TACCGCTTCTCGATCGCCTGGCCGCGCATCCAGCCCCGGGGACGCGGCGCCGCCAACGCGCAGGGACTCGACCACTACCGCCGGCTCGTCGACGCGCTGCTCGAGGCGGGGATCCGCCCGCTTCCCACCCTCTACCACTGGGACCTGCCCCAGGCCCTCGAGGAGGCGGGCGGCTGGCCCGCGCGCGACACCGCCGGCCGCTTCGCGGACTACGCCGAGATCGTCGTCCGCGCCCTCGGCGACCGCGTCTCTCAGTGGCTGATCTTCAACGAGCCACAGGTCTTCACCCTGATGGGCTACCTGATCGGCCTCCACGCTCCGGGTCGCCGCGACCGCGCTGCCTGGCTGGCGGCCACCCACACCGTGAATCTGGCTCAAGCCGAGGCCCTGCGCGCCATGCGCAGCGCGCGCGCCGACGCTCTCGTCGGCACCGCCTTCAACCTGACCGCCTGCGAGCCCGCCGGCGACTCGGACGCCGACGCGGCCGCGGCCGAGCGCTGGCACGGCCTGGTGAACGACTGGTTCCTGCGTCCGGCGCTGCGCGGCGCCTATCCCGAGATCTTCCCCGGCGGCCTGCCCGAGGAGATGGGGGTGCGCGAGGGCGACCTCGAGCGCGTGCGCGCGCCCCTCGACTTCCTCGGCATCAACCTCTACACGCGCTCGCGGGTGGCGGCGGCCCCAGACCCCGAGCAAGACCGGATCGGCCTTCGCGCGGCGGACGTCGGGTTCCTGCTGAGCAGCGACGCGCCGCGCACCGACTTCGGCTGGGAGGTGTGGCCGCGAGCCCTGCGCGACGCCGTCCTGCGCGTGACCCGCGACTACGACCGGCCTGCGATCGAGATCACCGAGAACGGCTGCGCCTACCACGACGGACCCGGTCCCGACGGCGTGATCCGCGACCGCCGCCGCATCGATTTCTACCGCGCCTACCTCGCGGCGCTCCACGAGGCGATCGAGGCTGGCGCCGACGTGCGCGGCTACCACGCCTGGTCGCTGCTCGACAACTTCGAGTGGAGCGAGGGCTACGCCCAGCGCTTCGGGGTCGCCTGGGTGGACTTCGAGACGGGAGACCGCACGCTGAAGGAGTCGGGCCATTGGCTCGCGCGCGTCGCCGACGAGAACGCGTTCGACACATGAGCGCTAGGCGTCGCGGACCGGCCTCACGTCCACCGGGACGTTGCTCATGAGAGGTTGGCCCGAGTAGCGCTCATGGTAGCCGTCGGCGTCCAGCAGTCGACCGGTCGGGGATCCGATCTGGCGAAACTCGCCGTCTCGTTCGGGGGCGTCCCCGTAGGCGTGTGTCATCGAGACCATCCCTGCGCGCAGGTTCGGATCGGGCTCGGCGATTCCGCGGATCGCCGCTCGCGCCGAGCGGATCTCGACCACGTCACCACTGCGCAGCGAGAGCGCGGCCATGTCCCCCGGATTCAGGTACGCGGGATTGTGGGGCCGACCGCGGTGGACCGACGGGTGGTCCATCGAGGAGTTGTGGGAGTGCAGCATGCGACGACTGATCAGGCGGAAGGGATAGGCGCGATCGGCGGGCGGATCGATGGACAGGGCAGCCGCCTTCGCTCCGAGGTCGGCCATCATCGCTTCGTTGGCCAGGTCGAGTCGACCCTCCCAGCCCGGCTCCTTCGCCGCCACCCGGACTTCCGGGTCCGGGAAGAAGGCACCGCGCGGGTGGCGCCGGACCTCGCCGAACGGGACGCGGGCGCCGCTCAGCAGCTCTTCGAACAAGTCGTCGGTGGTGGGCTTCCGGCTCATGTCCAGCGCGAAGGGCCGCGGCGGCGGTGGACCCGGCGGTGTGACTTCGAGCGCCAGGCCGAGGCGCTGAGCGATCCCGTAGCAGAACTCCCACTCCTCGATCAGGTCGGAGCCGGGCGGAGGCTCGGCCACCGGCGCGGAGTAGTGCGCGTAGGCGTGCTCGAAGCCGTAGCCCGCTCCGTACAGGACCAGCAGATCCCCCAGCTGGCTGATCCCCGGGACTTCGAAGCTCATCTTGGGTGCGATCACGTAGTGCGCCATCCGGGCCGTCTGCGACATGCGCACGTCGATCTGGACCAGCAGATCGAGAGCGCGCATCGCTTCGATGGTCTTGAGCTGATCCGGCCAGGCCGCGACCGGATTGCCGCAACAGGACAGCAGTGCGCGCACGCTGCCTTCACCTGGCAGCAGGATCTCGTGAGCGAGGGCACCGGTCGGCATGCCCGCGGCCGTCTCGCCGAGGTCGCTCGCGCGCATCCTCTCCCCGTAGCCGTAGGACGGGAACGGCGGCTGCGCTTGCGCCACCGCGGAGACCGGGGCCATCAGCGTCCCCGGATTCGGCACCACCTCGCCCGCCCGGAGCCAGTGCCCACAGAGCGTCTCGAGGTCGAGTAGCAGATACTCGACCAGGGTCGAAGCGCCCGACATGCTCGCACCGGTTCCGCACACGCCGAACCCACGCTCCGCGTCGGCGAAGATCCGGGCGGCGCGGACCAGGTCGTCTGCGGGCACCCCCGCCTTCCGGGCCACCTCGCCCGGCGCGAAGGGCGCCACGGCACGGCGCAGCGCGGCGAGGCCCGAAACGTTCTCCCTCACGAACTCCTCGTCGTAGCGCGCCTCCTCGAGGATGACCTTCAGGAAGCAGGCCAGGATCTCGACGTCGTATCCGGGTCGTGCCTGGAGGTAGAGCGTCGCGCGCCGCGCGACGTCGCTGCGTCTGGGATCGACGACGATCAGCTGCATTCCCTTCGCCAGACGATCCGTGAGCCAGCGGCCGGGGTTGCCCGTCGGCAGCCCTGCGAAGGTGACGAGCGGATTCGTCCCCACCATGAGCGCGACCCGGGCGTCGGTGAAGCCCTGGGGAGGGGCCATCCACAGGCCGTGCAGTCCCTTGGCGATCAGCTTCCCGGGCTGATCGATCGTGTCCGCGGTGAACCACATCGGTGAGCCCAGACCCTGCATCAGCGCGCGCAGGAGAGGCTGTGTCGCAGCCGTCGCGCCGGTGTAGGTGCCCAGGTAGCTCGCGACGCTGCGCGGGCCGTGTTCGTCGATGATCCGCTTCAGTCGCTCGGCGATCTCGTCCATCGCGCGCTCGACGGGGATCGGCGCGAAGCCCCCGTCCGGGCCGCGCTTCAACGAGTGCGTCAGCCGATCGGCGCGATTGTGCAGCTCGGGAGCGGCCCGCCCCTTCACGCAGGTGAAGCCGTGGTAGAGGGGATGGTCTCGGTCGCCCCGCACGGCGACGACGCGCCCGTCCTCGACCGTCACCTGCATCGGACAGGCGTTGTGGCAGATGCGGCAGAAGGTGGGTGCGGTGCGGGTGGCCAAGATGTCCTCCGGCGACCCTCGATATTGCGATATTGAGCTTGCAAAGGTCAAACATTCGGTTGTATTCGTAATCAAGGTGGCTCCGCGCCGGCGCAGAGTGCCAACGCATGGGAGCCACCGAATTGCCCCGAGGGGGGAGTCGAGATGATCGCAAGGAGCGCAGCCGCCGTCCGTGAGCGACTCGACCACCCCGTGATCGACGCCGATGGGCACGTGATCGAGTTCGTGCCGGCCGCGATGGATCACCTGCGCGAGCTCGCCGGTTCTGGCGCCGTCGACACCCTGTGGGAGCTCTTCCGCTCGGGCTCGTCGCTGCTGCGCGGTCAGAGCATCGAGGCGCGCCGACGCACCGGCCTAGCACGCATGACGTGGTGGGCCTATCCCGCGCAGAACACACTCGACCGGGCCACAGGCATGCTGCCGGCGCTCCTCCATCGGCGCCTCGACGAGATGGGCATCGACTTCGCCGTCCTCTACCCGACGGCCGGCGGCGTAGGCCAGACGCTGGACGACGCGGAGCTGCGTCAGGCCGTCTGCCGCGCCTTCAACCGCTACTACGCCGAGGAGTACGGTCCCTATCGCGACCGGCTCACCGTCGCCGCGTTGATCCCGATGTACGATCCCGCGGAGGCGATCCGCGAGCTCGACTACGCGGTCGGCGAACTCGGCTTCAAGTCGGCGCTGCTGAGTGGCTACGTTGCGCGCCCCTTGCCCGGCGAGAACAGCCACCGCTGGGCCCGCTGGCTCGACAACTTCGTGCTCGACAGCCCCTATGACTACGACCCGTTCTGGCAGCGGATGGTCGAGCTCGGTGTCGTCCCGGTGTTCCACCCGGTCGGCATGGGATGGGGTGGACGCGTCTCGGTCACCAGCTACGTCTTCAACCACATCGGCAACTTCGCGGCCGGCAACGACAACATATGCCGCGCCCTGTTCCTGAGCGGTGTCCTGGGCCGCTTCCCTTCGCTGCGCTTCGCCTTTCTCGAGGGAGGGGTCGGCTGGGCGTGCAGCCTCTACGCCGAATTGATCGGACATTGGGAGAAGCGCAACCGCGACCGGATCGGGAGCTACGATCCGTCCCGGATCGATCGCCGACGGGTGGAGGAGTTGTTCCGACGCCACGGCTCGTCGCGCTTCCAGCGACATCTGGGGGAGATCGAGCCCGCGCTCCGGGTGCTGGCCGACCCCGACGAGGATCCCACCGCGCTGGACGAGTTCGCCTCCTGCAAGATCCAGAGGCCCGAGGACATCCGCCATCTCTTCGACGAGCACTTTCACTTCGGCTGCGAGGCGGACGATCCGCTCGCCGGAGCTGCGTTCGACCGGGCGCGCAATCCGCTCGGAGCGAGACTTCGGGCCGTTCTGGGCTCGGACATCGGCCATTGGGACGTTCCCGAGATGTCGGGCATCCTGGCCGAGGCCTGGGAGCTGGTCGAGACGAAGCGCCTCTCGGAGCGGGACTTCCGCGAGTTCGCCTTTGCGAACACCGTCCATCTCTACACGGGTGCCAATCCCGAGTTCTTCCGCGGGACGGCGGTGGAGTCGGCCGCTGCGCGCGAGCGCGATGCCGGGGGCTGATCGGAAGAGCCTACTCCGTGTAGGCCGAGGCCACGAAACGGTACCCCAGCGAGCGCGGTCCACGGCGCAGGAACTGGCTCAGGGTCTTCGCCCACCAGCCGTGCACCACGAGACGCCGGCCGGCCATGACGGCGTCGTACGCCTCGCGCGCGACGGTGTCCGCCGATTGCATCGTCAGCCGACCGAAGCGCGAGTCGGCCGCCTCGCGGAGCGCCGCCGAGCTGTCGAGGATCTCGGTCTCGGTGAATCCCGGCGCGCTCGCGGTCGCGTGGATTCCCCGTTCCCGATACTCGGCGTCGATGCCCTCGGCGAGCGCGATCCCGAGGGCCTTGACCGGTGCGTAGAGCGTGTACTGGGGCGAGCCCGGGAAGAAGCCACCGGCCGACGCGACGTTCACGATCCTCCCGAAGCCGCGTTCCACCATCGGCCCCAGCAGCCGGTGGGTGAGCTCGCAGACGGCCACGCCCATCACCTGCAGCATCGCCCGCTGCTCCTCCCAGGAGAAGTCGACGTAGCGGCCGTAGAGGGTGTAGCCGGCGTTGTTCACGAGCATGTCGATCGGGACCTCCCGGAGGGAGGTGACGATTTGCTCGCTGGCTCCGGGATCGGCGAGGTCGGCGGGGACCACGGTGACACGCACTCCGTATCGCCCGGAGAGACCCGCCTGGAGCTCGCGCAACCTCTGTTCGCGCCGCGCGGTGAGCGCCAGGTCCCACCCACGGCTCGCGAGAAGCTCCGCGAAGGCACGCCCGATCCCCGCGGAGGCCCCAGTGACCAGCGCCGTCCGCCCGCGCCCCTGCTCGGTCATCCGTCGCGCTCCTCTCCGAGGCGTACGTAGCGGCCGCTGAAGTGGATCAGCGGTGCGTGATCCCGGACCCGGGTGTCGACCACGCTGCCGACATAGATCAGGTGGTCGCCGGCGTCGTAAGAGGCCACGAGCCGGCAGTCCAGGCTGGCGATCGCGTCCGGGATCAGGGGCGCCCCGGTCACCGCGCTCTCGATGGCGAGGTTCTCGAAGCGGCGGAACTCGTCCTTCTTCGCCGCGAATCGATCGGACAACGCCTCCTGCCCCTCGGCGAGGATGTTGATCGCGAAGCACTTGCCCTCGCCGATCAGACCCGTCGTGATCGAGGCCTTGTCCGCACACACCAGGACCAGGGGAGGGTCGAGGGACACCCCGGCGAAGTCGGAGACGGTCATGCCGTGGATGGCGTCGTTTGCGCGCGAGGTCACGATGCTGACGGCGCTCGCTCGACACGCCATCGCGGCTCGGAATTCGTCTCGGCTGACGGTCACGCCAGGCTCTCCTCAAGCCTTCCCTAGGAAGGCGACGTGGGTTGTCGGGCTTTCTCGCGTTGGCTGACGTGCTGCAGCCACTTCGTGGCCACGTCGCGCGTGCGATCGTACTGCTGTGCCCGTTGGAATTCGCTCCGGGCAGCCATGGGTTGCGAGTCACCGAAGTGGGCGATCCCCAACAGCAGATGGGCGCGGCCGGGATCGGTGAGACCGCCTTTCTCCAGCGCCTGGTCCAGCGCCTGCCGCGCGTCGGACCAATCCTCCCGCTCGATGTAGACCTGGGCGAGGCGGACGTAGCTCTCGCCGTCGTCGTCGCTGCTCGCGGCCCGCGCCAGCGGCTCGAGCGCCTTGTCGTATTCCCGGGCCTGCAGCCAACTGTTGGCGAGCAGGTCCCAGACGTCGTGGTCGGGATCGATGGTGCCGTCGGCGATGCCCTTCTCGAGCACCATCGCGCTCGAGTAGGGAAGCTCGTGGTAGGCGTAGAGACGCGCCAGATCCACGAGCTCGTTGGCCCGATCGAGCAGCCCGTCGGTGTAGGCGACCTCGAGAGCGGCAAGGGCCTTGTCCTCCTCGCCCAGCTCGTTGAACAGGCCGTAGAGGCGCAGCCAGTGTTCCTTCTTCGGGTAGAGCTCGATCATCTGCTCGAGCACCGGAAGCATCTCCTGCTTCTCGTCCTGGGCGAAGTGGATCTGGAGCAGGAGCTGGAGCCACGACTCTCGCGGTGGATCGCTCTTGTCCACGGCGCGCCGGGCGTAGGGTAGCGCCTCCTTCCAACGTTCCCGCTGAGCGAGAGCCAGCGCGACCACGTACTCCGCGTTCGCAGGAGGATCCTCGCTCCGCTCGTACCAGTCGACCAGCGTGGTGATCGCCTTGTCCCACTGCTCCGTCAGCATGTAGAGCTGGCCGAGGTCGAAGCGGGTGCTCATCGACTGCGACTCGCCGAGCGCGTCGAGCGAGAGCGCCAGCTCCAGGGCCCTCGCGGCATTCTGGTACTGCTCCTGGCCGGCGAAGACGTAGCCGTAGGCCTGCCACATGACCGCTTCCTCGTGGTCGTTCAGGCGGCCCTTGCGATGGCGCATGTCGTCGAGGGGCTGACGGGCGGCGACGTAGTCGTTGCGATCCAGGGCCTCGAAGCACTCTTCCAGGCGTTTGGTCGCCCACTCGCGGACCGCCTGCACGCGGCGTGAGGCGGGCCGGTGCGCATCTTCGTCGTCGCTGGCCAGAGCGGGCCACGCCGTGGAGACGACGAGCCCGACCAGGAGCAGGCGAGCCACCTTCGTCGCTCGTCGACCGGGGTGGAAGACACGCCTGGCCGGTGCGCTGGCTGTCCCCTCGGTCACCTCAGTCCTCCAGCTCGAAGGTCAAGAGGAAACGCTGTGCCGGCTGCTCCTGGGCCACGCCGTCCACGATCTTCGGCTTGTACTTGAACTTGCGGATCGCCTTCAGGGCCGAGCGGTCGAAGATGCCCGACGGCTCGGCATCGACGACGCGGGCGGAGCGGACGGTTCCCGCCTCCGTGATCGTGAACTCGAGCAGAACCCAGCCCTCGATGCCGCGCTGCTGGGCCCGCGGCGGGTACACCGGCTGGACCCGCACGATCGGAACGGCTTCACTGTCCGTTCCCGTCCCGAGACTCGGCCCGGTCATGTCGACTTTGAGGTCGCTGGCGAGGCTCTCCACCGCGAGCGCGCCGGAGGCCGGAGGGGCGTCGGATTGCGCGAGGTTCATCGGCGGGGGAGCGGGGGCCTCCTCGATCTGGTGCTTCTCCGGCATCTCGCGCTTCTTCGTCTGAGTCTCGCTCTCGCGCTTCAGCCGGACGAAGTCGATGACCTTGCCGCGGAACGCCTCTTCGACCTTTCCTTCCTGGATCAGGATCAGCCACTGCATCAGGTAGAACAGGCCCACCGTGATCACGAAGGCCAGCAGCAGGGCGGACGCGTAACGGCGGACGATCATGAGCGGTCAATCCACCTGCTCCGCAGCGATCGAGACGTTCTCCACCCCGGCCTGGCGCGCCGCATCCATGACCGTCACGAGCAGGTGGTTCCTCGAGTCCCGATCCGCCTGGATCACCACGGAGCCCTGCGGATTCTCGGCGTGCAGTCGCTCGATGTTGGCCCGCAGTGCCCGGGGATCCACCTGGCGCTTGTCGATCCAGATCTGTCCGTCGCCGGTGATCGCCACGAGGATGTTCGCGCGTTCCTTCTTCTCTGCCGTGACGGCGTCGGGACGGTTCACGTCGATTCCCGTCTCCTTCACGAAGGATGCCGTCACGATGAAGAAGATCAACATGATGAACACGATGTCCAACATCGGGGTGATGTCGATGTCGCTGTCTTCCTCGGGCTTCTGGTAGGTGCGTCGCACGGCGGAGCTCCTGGATCAGGAATGGGTCAAGTGATCGGCCACGCGTTCGGTCTCCTGGTTGGCGTAGCGCTCGAGCTGTACGCTCAAGGCGAGCCCGGAGAGGGCGGCCACCATGCCCGCCATGGTGGGAATCGTGGCCTTGGTCACACCCGAAGCCATGGCGCGCGGGTTCGCGTTGCCCGCCACGGCCATCACGTCGAAGACCTCGATCATCCCCGTCACGGTTCCGAGCAGGCCCAGGAGCGGGCAGATCGCAACCAGGGTCCGGATCATCGGCAGCGACAGGTGCAGGTCGAGATCGATCTCCGAGATCATCAGGCGCCGGATCTGGTGCGCGTACCAGGAGGTCTGATCCTCGCGCGCGAGCCATCTCTCCAGAGCGCGCGCGACCGCCTTGCGGTGGGCAAAACGGAAGTAGGCGAGACGCTCCAAGATGAGCATCCACATGATGAGGGTGACGACGAAGATCGCCGGAACGATGTCACCACCGCTCTCGAAGAAGGCCTCGATCCGGCCCCAGATGTCAAGCAGTTGCAGCACCACCCCTCTCCTCCACGCGCATTGCGATCAGGCCTGCGCTCTGCTCGTTGAGCGTGTCCCGCACGCGCCGAGTCATGCTTCCGATCCAGCTGTGGAGCAGCACCAAGGGGATGGCCACGCTCAGGCCCAGCATGGTCGTGACGAGCGCCTCCGAGATGCCGCCGGCCATCATCTTGGGGTCCCCCGCTCCGAAGAGAGTGATCACCTGGAAGGTCTTGATCATTCCGGTCACCGTGCCGAGCAGGCCCATCAGCGGCGAGACGACCGACACGACCTTGATCGCCCAGAGGAAGCGCTCGATCCGTGACGACTCGCGTAGCACGACCTCGTCGAGCTTGAGTTCGAGAGTCTCGACGTCGTCCTTGTGGTTCTCCTGGAAGACGGAAATCACCCGACCGAGAGGGTTGTCGTTCCTCGCGCGTGGGTCGCGCCGCTGAGCGGAAACCTTGCGACTCACGACGAACACGTAGAGCAGCCTCGCGAGCGCGCAGACGAAGGTGACCGCGCCGAGCGCGATGATCAGGTATCCGATCACGCCGCCCGACTCGATCCGCTCCTGGAAGTCCGGCGTCTGGATGAGCAAGGCCAGAATCGAGCCCCGTGCGGGGTCGATCGCGACGGGACGCAGCCCGGGATCCGGATCCTGCAATGCCTCGAGCGAGGAGACGTAGGCGGAGGCGGGCTGGTTGAAGAGATATTGGAGCCGGTGCGTCGACGGCTCCCAGCGGAGGTAGCGCCCTTCGGACACCGCGTTGAACACGCCGATCCTCACCACGGGCCGGCTCTCTTCTCCGCCCTCTTCATCGAGCACCGGTGCCTGGAAGCGGACTACCTCCGACTGCTCGACCATCTCCTTCAGCAGGGCCGCCCACAGCCCTTCGATCTCCCCGATCGAGGGCAGGGCCTTGCTCTGCGCGAGCGTCATCAGCGGCTGCTCGCGGTCGGGGAACTGCGCGCTCACCAGCGAGGATTCGACGATGCCGGCCGTGTCGCCGGACACCTGGCGCACCACGCCGAACAGCTCACCGAGCGTTCCCAGCTTCTGGGTGAGCAGCTCCTGGTGCTCGGTGATCGCGAGCTCGCCCTCCTGGAACTCGGACTCCAGACGCTCGCTGCGCTGCTCCTGGACCGCGAGGTTGCGCTTCGCCTCATCGAGGAGCTGCGCCTGCTCGCTCTTCCGGCGCCGGAAGTCCTCTTCCCGGCGCTGGTTCTCCTGCTTCTCGGCGCGCCAGCCCTCCTGGACCTTCTCGAGCAGCTCGCGCACCGAGCTCGCTTCGGGCTTCTGGGTCGGCTGCGGCCGCGCCTCGTCGGCGGAAGGCGTCGGCCGAACGGCCTCCCCGGAAGCATCCTGGGCCCGTGCAGCCCCGACCGCGAACGCGATCAGGATTCCGCAGAGGAACGCGGTACGAGCGCTCTTCATGACGGCTCCTCGGGGGCGGGCACGGGGATCGCGATCAGGTCCGGCGCGGTCTGTTTGCGCGCCATCTTCAAGCCCTTGCGAACGGACCGGGCGTACTCCCTCGGATCGAGCTGTGTCCACGTGTGCTGCCGCGGATCCCACGCTCCGACCCGAGACTCGTCGGGCGTCATGTAGACCAGCGCCAGACGGCCGATGCGCAGGAAGTCGACGTTGCGCACGGCACCGTCGATCTCGATGTCGCTCGAGTACGCGTCGATCGTCCGTCCGTACTCGTTCTCGATCTGGTACGCCTCGAGGATGCGGCGGAACTTCTCCGCGTCGGTGACGTCGGCCCGCTGCATCATCTCGTTCAGGTCCGAGATCCGTTTGCTCCGCTCGTTGGGCAGGAAGGGCACGTCGAGCTTCACGAACTCTTCCAGCGTGGACAGCATCCTCAGCATCAGAGGCGTCATGCCGCGGCCGACCGTCGTGACGTCGTTGATCTGCTGCTGGAGCGACGCCAGCTCGGTCTTCTGGGATTCGAGCAGCCCTTCGACCTGCTGGTTGTACACGCGCAGCGATTCCGTCTGCTCCAGGATCGTCCGGTACTGGGAAGCGAGGTCGTCCGTCTCCTGGCTGATCTCATCGATCCGCTTCTGCGACGCGACCGACTGTTCCTTGGCCTTCGTCTCGACGGAGATCACGTCCTCGACCTCCTGGCCGAGCGCGGGAAGGGCCAGGCACAGGCCGAGCAGCAGCCCGACCAGACCTCCCCTCCACCCTCTCGATCGAATCCGCAGGCCCTGTTGCATGGTGAACCTCCTACGATCTTGGCGAATCCGACACGCTACGAGCCAGCAAAAGCCGCCGCGGAGCGCCTGCCCCGGACCCGCGCTGGACCCCGACCGTGTACCCCAGGTACCCGAAGGCTGCTCTCCGCTTCCGACTCGTTCGAGGACGCCGTTGTGGCGATCATCGCAACGTTTCGAGAACCAACATGCGAAATCCTACTACCGAACGACAAAAAAGGGCAAGAAATCGCGACAGACTGGATTTCGCTCTGCCGGCCGCGATCGGCCCCCTCCTGATGCGAACGGCCCGAGGCGACCGGCTTCCCTCCCCAGGCCCCCGAAGGGAGCCGGCGCAGCCGTAGCCCCCTGGGGCCGAAGCAAGGGTGCGGAAGGATTTTGCGATATAGAGATTTATTTGGCATACATAATTCCTAATAACGAAATTATTATGATACTCTTATCCGAAATAGTGAGGTCGCGAACATGCACGACGATCCGAGGCAGACCGGTAGCGCGCCCGCCGACACGCGAGCCTCCGACTGCGACGACGGGCTCTGCACGGTCGAGGAGGCGGTCGAGGAGATCCGCGCCGGACGCATGGTGATCCTCGTCGACGACGACGATCGGGAGAACGAGGGCGACCTCTGCATCGCCGCCGATGCCGTGACGCCCGATGCGATCAACTTCATGGTCACCCACGCGCGGGGCCTGGTGTGCCTGTCCCTCGACGGAGAGCGCTTCGATCGCCTCGAGCTGCCGATGATGGTTCCCGAGCACGCCAATCAGTGCGCGCGCGGGACGGCCTTCGGAGTTTCGATCGAGGCGAGCACCGGTGTCGCGACCGGCATCTCCGCCTTCGACCGCTCCCAAACGATCCGAACCGCGATCGCCGATGGCGCCCGCCCCGAGCATCTGAGCCGACCGGGCCACGTGTTCCCGCTGCGCGCCCGGCCACGAGGTGTGCTGGAGCGGCCTGGACACACCGAGGGCTCGGTCGACCTCGCTCGGCTGGCGGGTCGTCGTCCGGGTGCGGTCATCTGCGAGATCCTGAACGACGACGGAACGATGGCGCGCCGCGGGGACCTCCAGCGCTTCGCTCGTCGCCACGGGCTCCGGATCGCTTCGATCGCCGACTTGGCCCGCCATCGCCTGGAGACGGATCACTCTCTGCGCCGCGAGGCCGAGGCGACGATCCCCACGGCCTTCGGGGAATTTCGCGGCGTCGTCTTCCGCAGCGAGCTGGAGGGGCTCGATCACGTGGCTCTCATCAGGGGAACGCCGAGTCCCGACCAGCCGGTGCTCGTGCGCCTGCACAGCGAGTGCCTCACCGGCGATGCCTTCGGATCCACGCGGTGCGACTGCGGCGAGCAGCTCGAGGCCTCCCTGCGCAGGATCGGGTCGGCCGAGTGCGGGGTGCTGCTGTACCTGCGTCAGGAGGGTCGGGGCATCGGTCTCGTCAACAAGATCAGGGCCTACGCCCTGCAGGATTCCGAAGGTCTGGACACCGTCGAAGCCAACGAGCGGCTGGGATTCGGAAGCGACGAACGCGAGTACGGGATCGGCGCGATGATGCTCCGGGAGCTCGGCGTCCGGCGAGTGCGCCTGCTCACGAACAACCCGATCAAGCAGATGCAGATGGACCGCTACGGTCTCGAGGTGTGCGAGCGCGTCCCGCTCGAGGTGGTGCCGAACGCGCGCAACATCTCCTACCTCCGCACCAAGAAGGAGAAGCTCGGACACGCGTTGAACTTCGCCGCCGTCGATGCGATCGGCTTCCGGGCGACCTCGGGCGCGGCGCCGGTGGTGCTGCGCGAGGCGCAGGCCGCAGTGGGTGGGCGCGCCAAGGCCGAGGTCGGGTTCTCCTGATCGGAGGCGAGGGTCGCCAGGAGCTGCGATGTCCGATTCCCACTCTCCCCGTGGCGAGCTGCGCGCCGATCTATCGGGATCGATCGCGCTGGTGACGGGCGCTAGTCGCGGTGTGGGAGCACACCTCGCATCGACGCTTGCCGCCGCGGGAGCCGCCGTGGCTCTGATCGGTCGCGACGAGAAGGATCTGCGCGCAGTCGAGGAGGAGATCCGGAAGAGCGGCGGCCGTGCCGCCAGCTTCCCGCACGACCTGCTCCGCTCCGGAGAGCAGGGCGGACTCTTCGATCGTGTCGAGGCGACCCTGGGGCCCGTGGACGTTCTCGTCAACAATGCCGCCGCCAGCGTGACCGGCCGCGCGATCGAAGCGACACAGGGCGACTTCGATCAACTGTTCCAGACGAACGTGAAGGCCCCGTTCGATCTCTCCTGCGAGGCCGCTCGGCGGTGGATCGACCGGAACCGGCCGGGTAGCATCATCAACATCGCGTCGATCAACGGCGAGCAGCCCCGGGTCGGGCTCTCGCTCTACTGCATGTCGAAGGCCAGCCTGATCATGATGACCAAGGTCCTCGCGCGCGAGTGGGCGCGCTTCGGCATCAACGTGAACGCCATCCTGCCGGGGGCGATGCTTACGGACATGACGCGACATCTCTTCGAGGCGGAGCCTGGCCGCAAGGAGATCGCGGGCTTCCGGCGCCGGCGACTGATGGTGCCCGAGGAGCTCGACGGGGCGCTTCTGCTGCTCGCGTCGAGGCAGGCCCGGGCGATCACCGGTGCGACGATCGTCGTCGACGATGGACAACTTCCGTGATTGACGCGCAGACGCGAAGCGCGCAGTCTGGATCGGCCACGCGAAAGGAGCCGCGATGAGAGCGCTCGGGACGCCGCGATCGACCCTCCCCGCGCTCGCCCTCTCGCTGGCGGTGGTATCCGCCGCGCTACCGGTCCAGGCTGCAACGGCGACGCCGGAGGAGCCCGCGACCGCGGATTCGGCTCCGAGCCTCTCCGAGCGTTTGGAGCGCGCTGGCAGCATCGCGCTCGATCTCTCGGTCGTCCGCGTGCTGTCGCTCGGCCAGCTCGTCGTCGGCACCGCGTACTTCGTTGCTCTGTCGCCGCTGTCGCTTCCGGGCTGGCGGTTGGACGAATCCTGGGAGCACTTCGTGCTCACGCCCTTCGACTACACCTTCCGCCGCGAGCTCGGTCGCCTCTGAGGGCGTGGGCTCACCGCGCGGCGTCGCCCGGGTGCGCGAGGACGGCGCGCGCAGCCGACAGGTTGCGCTCGGCTTCGGCGTAGCCGGGGCGTAGCCGGATCGCTTCGACGAACTCCGGGATGGCAGCCCGGACGTCGCCGCCGCTGGCGAGGGCGGCGCCCACGTTATTGTGCGTCTCGGGTGACGCCGGTTCCAGCTCGAGCGCGCGCTGGAAGGCGCGCAGGGCCCCGGCCGCGTCGCGCCGGGCCATGAAGTAGTTGCCGAGCCCGATCCAGGCCTCCGGGAAGTCGCGTGCGGTCCCGATCGCCTTCTCGAAGGCTTCCCTCGCCTCCTCGAGGTGGCCCGTGCGGAGCAGCGTGTTGCCGAGACCGGTCCAGGCGTTGGGGTCGTCCGGTCGCAGGGCCAGGGACGACCGGTACTCGGCGGCTGCTTCCTCGACGCGGCTCGCGTCCTGGAGAGCCGCGGCGAGGTGGATGTGGGCGACCGGATTCGCGTCGGTATGGTCGAGCGTGTAACGAAAGAGAGTCAGGTCGTCGCGCCAGCGGTCCATCTGTTGGTGGGTGAGCCACGCCAGCGCCAGCAGCCCCGACAGACAGATCCCCGTCGCCGGCAGGCGCGCGCGGGGGCGATCCTCCAGGAACGCGGCCAGCGACCAGGACATCGCGACGAACAGCCCGATCAATGGCACGTAGGTGTAGCGGTCCGCCATGGCCTGGGACCCCACCTGCACGATGCCGATCACGGGGACCAGCGTACCCAGATAGAAGAGCCAGCCGACGATGACGAAGCGATGTGACCGCGAGACCCGGACGGCCAGTGCCGTCAGGCCGAGGAGTGCTAGCGCCGCAGCGCCGGCTGCCGGCAGCGAGACGTCCACGGAGGGATGCGGGTAGATCGGCACGAGACCGGTGGGCCAGAGCGTGGAGGAGAGGTAGCCCACGTAGGCGAGAGCGGCGTTGGCCAGCCTGGCACCGAGCGGGATTTCCTCCAACGCGATCACCGCACCGCTCCTGCGCTGCGCGATCACCGTGAGCACGGCGAAGATCAGCGAGAGGGCGAGCAGGGGCAGCTTCTCCCGCACGAGCGGCCAGAGCGTACGGTGACCACTCCCTGCTTCGATCTCGCTCCGGCGCAGAGGCCAGACGTCCAGCAGTCCGAACACGAAAGGCCAGGTCACGAGCATCGGCTTCGCCATCAGACCGAGCGCCAGCAAGAGGAAGCAGGCGACATAGGGCGCGAGCGGGCTGCCTTCCTTTCCCTGCGTGCGGTGCGCAAAGGCGACGTAGGCGCCGATCGAGAGCAGCCCGAAGAACGTGCTCAGCACGTCCTTGCGCGCCGAGATCCACGCGACCGATTCCACGTGGAGGGGGTGGAGGGCGAAGAGCGCGGCGACGAGCGCGGAGCACCAGAGAGCTCCGGTGAGGGCGCGCAGACCCGCGAAGATCAGCAGTGCGTTGGCGATGTGCAGCACGAGGCTCACCCGGTGGTGCGCTCGTGCGGAATCTCCGAACAGCTCGACGTCCAGCATCAACGACAGCCAGGTCAGCGGATTCCAGTTGCCGCCGTCGAAAGTTGTGAAGGCGTAACGCACACCTTCGGCGCTCAGCCCGCCGCGCACGTGGGCGTTGTCGGCGGCATAGCCCGGATCGTCGTAGCTGGTGTATCTGTGGCTGCCGACGCCCGCATAGCTGAGCGCGGTCGCCAGCGCGAGGATCGTCGCCACCGCCAGCGGGAGGAGGCTCCCCCGCGGCGTCACCCGCGCTCTCGTTGCGGCTCTTCGCTGCCCAGCGGGGCGTCGGGCGCCCATCGGAGCTCAGTCGACCTTGTAGCCCAGCGCGCGGAGCTGGCGCAGCTGCATGTCGTCGATCTCGACCTTGGGCGCGCCGCCGCCCCACGGAGACGGACGACCCTCCATCTGCTCCCGAGCGCTGGCGCTGAGACGCGCCGTCCGTTCGGGTTCGCGGTCCGCAATGTTCACCTGCTCTCCCGGATCCTCTTCGAGATCGTAGAGCTCCGGATGATCGGGATGCTCTGCGTCGTAGTAGAGCCGGAAGGAGCCCTCGCTTACCGCGACCAGCGGATGCGGCTTCTTCCGGGTCTGTCCCCAGTTGCGATCGAGCTCTCCGAAGCGCAGCCGGGTCGCTCCGCCGTCCGTCGATGCCACGCGTGCGATCTCGGGAACTCGCGAGCGCCCGTCCAGACCATCGGGAGCGGCGATGCCCAGTAGATCGAAGAGTGTGGGCCAGATGTCGACGTTCTCCGTCGGACCATCCACCACCACTCCCGGCTCCAGCCGGAACGGAAGACTCACGATCCACGGCGTGCGCGTGACCTCCGAGTAGAGATCCTTCGCGTGGCCCTCGTAGCCGTGCTCGCTGAAGGCCTCCCCGTGGTCCGAGGCCACCACGACGATCGTCTCGTCGCGCAGTCCCAGCTTTTCGAGCGCGTCGATCACGACGCCGATGTGCCCGTCGGTGCGGCGGATGGAGTTGTCGTAGATGTCCGAGTACGTCGTGCCGAAGAGGGCCGAATCGGCGTCGTAGATGTACTGGTGGACATCCATCAGGTGGAGATAGAGGAGGAAGCGCTCGTCGCCGTAGGTGCGCAGGAACTCGAGCGCGGAGAGGATCACTTCGGAGTCCGATCCGCCTTGCTCGAGGGACGGGTTCTCGCGCCGCACCGACGCGGGAATCGGGACCGGTTGAGGATTGTGGTAGGTCTCGAATCCCTGGGAGAAGCCGAAGTTGGGCGCCACCCAGCCGTTGCGCCAGATCGCGTAGGTGTGGAACCCGGCGTCGCGCAGCACCTCGGCCGGCATGCGCGCATCCTCGGACACTGCATCGTCGTAGCGCAACACGTGGGTGCGCGACGGGTAGAGGCCCGTCCAGAGCGAAGCCATCGAAGACTTGGTCCAGGAGGACTGCGAGGAGTGGTTCGCGAACCGGATCCCCGAAGCGGCGAGCTTGCTGAGCCTGGGGCTGGTATCCCGCTCGTATCCGTAGCTGCCGAGGCGTTGAGCGCGCAGCGTGTCGACGAGGATGAAGACGACGTTCAGGTCGTCGCGCTTCGCCAGGGAGGCGATGTCCGCCACCGTGCCGAGCGGGCGGGAATCCTCACGCGGAGCAATCGAGCAGATCCCGTACAAGCCGAGCATCACCGCGGCGGCAAGCCAGTAGGACCAGCGGGGTAACGTGGGGAATTTGGTCACGGGGAGATTCAATCGCCTCGCCAGCTCACGCGCATCCCGGCGCTGCCCCCCACGAGCATCGCATCGCTCTCCGCCGAGAACGTGGCGAAGTCGGGGCCGCTCTGGCCCTCGAAGCGCACCGCGCGATCGCCAACGAACCAGTAGACGAATCCCTCTACGAACATGCTGAAGGCGAAGGGTCCCCGCCGGGCGAGGTCCACCTCCATGCCGAGGCGAGGTCCGATGGCGTGGAGGAGGGCCCCTTCGCTCCCGTTGATCGCCTGGGCCTGCTGGGTTCCCTTCACGCAGCGGAGGTTCATCGCCATGTTGATGGTCGTCTCGCAGGTGCCGTTGCGAACCAACCCCGTGTACTTCACGTCCTGCTGGTAGTAGTCCAAGGAGGGCTTGAAGTGGAAGTCGAGCTCCCAGAGGCGCGTGACCAGGTCGGCGCCGAGGCCCGTGTACCAGCCGTTGCGGATCTCGGCGTCGATCTCGCTCCCCACACCGTCGAACAGGTCCGGCGGGGGATCGGTGGGCGATGCGGGCGAGGTCGGGAAGGTCACCGAGCCGGGCTTGAGCTCCTCGACGACGAAGCGCTTGTCCTCGATCACGTACCAGCCCCACTGCCACCCGACGTGGGCGAACAGGCGCGGCTGGCCCGGGACGTCGGCTAGTACCGGCGTGCGCAGCTCTGCGCGGAGCACCGGATTGGCACTGACGAAGTCGCGCTCGCCGGAGAAGCTGCCGCGCAGGGTGCTGGATACCTTCCCCGAGAACGTCCCCGACTGCACGTCGGCGCCGATCGCCAGCGAGGGCGTCCAGCCCGGAACCCCCTCGGCCGTCGGCGGGGGCGGGCGGAACACCTCGTCCGCGGGCGCCGGCGTCTCGGGCGTCCCTTCCTCCCGCGGCGACGGGGCGTCGCGAAACACGTCCTCATCGGCCGGGAACGGCTCGTCGGCCGCCGGCACGTCCTCATCCGCGGACGTCGGCACACTGAGCAGCAGCGCGGAGACGAAGGCGAGGCATCTGAGGGCCTCGCGGATCCGGGTGCGATGATTCAACTCTCTTGCTCTCCGTCCTTCTGCCTTCCAATCGCCATCCGGTGCCGCGAGCCCGCTCTCTCGCGACGTTCGCGACCGCCTCGCCTACGAGCTGGCGTCGCGTTCCAGGCGCGCGAGCTCCTGCCGCGCGCGTTCCGTGTAGGGGCCGCCCCCGAGCGCGAGCGCGTTGCGCAAGGCCTCGCGAGCCCGCTCCACCTCCCCCGAGCGGGCGAGTGCGGTGCCGAGCCAAAATTGGGCCGACGGCTGCCCGAGGTTCGCCGGGGTCATGCGGCCGAGGGTCTCGACCGCAGCGCGCGGATCGTCCATCTCGAGCTGGATGCGCGCGACCAGCTCCACGCCCGGCGCGCCGGCGAGGAAGCCGACCGCGCGCTTCGCCATCGCGAGCGATCCCGCGAGATCGCCCTCTGCCAGGCGCAGCTCCGCCAGGGAGAGTGCGGCCGCGGCGTGGCGCGGGTGCGCGCGCAGGAAGCGTTCCAGGCGCGCAGCTCTCTCGTCGGGAGATGCCGCGCTCTCGGCCACGAGCAGGTACGCCGACCAGCCCGGCTCCGGATCCTCGGGATCGCTGCGGTCCGCCCGGTCGTACAGCGCGATCGCCTCGTCGCGCCGGCCGCGCTGCGCCTCGACGCCGCCCAGTCCCGCGAGCGCGGCGGCCGAGTCGGGATCCAGCTCGAGGGCCCGCCGATAGGCCGACTCCGCCTCGTCGAGGGAGCCCCGGGCGGCGAGGACCCTGCCGCGCAGGGCCTGCGGCCCCGCCGCCTCGGGACGTGCCGCGATCGCCGCATCCACCTGCGCTGCCGCCTCGTCCAGCTCTCCCAGCGAGAGCTGGGCATCGATCGCGGCGGCGAGGATCGGCTCGTTACCGGCGGACAGGAGATCGATCGGCTGTCCCAGAAGCCACTTCAAGGCCGCCCTCGGACCGGCCACTCGGACGCGGACGCGGAACGCCTCGACCGTGGCGAGCGGCGCCCCACCCCACAGCCCGGCCAGGGCTCGGAGCCCCTTGTGCGCGGCCTGCTCGGAGCCCGGCGTGGAGCTGGCGATCCGCACGAAGGTCAGCCACAGCGAGCGGTCGTTGGCGAGCTTCGAGAGCGCCGAGTTCAGCACCTCCATCGCCGCCGAGGGCTGCCCCTGGGCATCGTAGAGCTCGGCCAGCGCCACGGCGCTCTCGGGATCCAGGGAGCGGACCCCCTCCCGATAGTGGGCCGCCGCGGCCGTGAAATCGCCCAGCTGCTCGCAGGCCTGACCGGCCAGATGACGCGCGAGCGTGTTGTTGGGCCACAGCCGGATGCCCTCTTCGAGGGCTCCCCGTGCGCCGGCCGGGTCGCCTCGCTGGAGGAGCAGTCTCCCTTCGAGCAGGTGCCGGTACACGGGGAGCTCCAGCTCGTCGATCACCCGTTCCGCGGCGTCGAGATCGCCCGCCTGGATCAACACGTCTCCGTAGACGAACCGGACCGCCTCCGGCACGTCGTCCATGATCTCGAACGACTGCTCCACCACTTTGCGCGCGGCCTCGACGTCACCGACCTCGCTGTAGTGCTGAGCCAGCGCGCCATAGGCGGCCGGTGATGGGTAGTCGCGCACTCCCTCGAGCAGGATGTCGCGCGCCTCGTCGTTCCGGCCCAGGACGCGCAGCCTCGTCGCGTAGGCTTCGCGGAGCTCGTGCTGCCCGGGGGCCTTCTCGAACGCCTCGCGGAGGACCTCGGTGACGCGATCTCCCTGACCGGTCCCGGCGTAGAACTCTACCGCCGAGCTCACGACTGCACCGTCGGTGGGATAGCTGGCGAGGCAGCCCCGCCACGCGGCCTCGGCCTCTTCGCTGCGGCCTCGCTCGCGCTCGAAGGACGCCTTCACGACGCAGAGCTGGGCGAGCAGGGACGGATCCGCCTTCTCCAGGGGCGCGAGCTTCGCATCGATCGCGTCCAGCTCCGCGGCGGCCTCATCGATGCGCTGGAGGCGCAGGAACGCGATCACCCGCATGAAGTGCGGGGCGATCTCATCGGGCTGCTCCTCGAGCAGGAGATCGAGATCCTCGAGGGCCGCCTCCTCCTGCATCGCCTCGAGGTGAGCCTGCGCGCGCAAGCCGAGGGCGATCGGCTGTTCGGGCTCGCGCTCCAGCACCCGGCTCGCCGCCTCGATCGAGTCGGTCTCGCTCCCGCTCATGAGCAGGGCGCGGGCGAGCAGCAGGCCGGCCTCGACCGCCTGATCCGGCGACTCCGCGGCCCTTCGCAGCGGCCAGACGGCGCTGCCGGCCTGACCCGTCCGCAGCAGCGCCTCCCCGTACAGCCGGTTGAGCAGCGGATCGGTCGGGTCCTCTTCGAGCAGGCTGCGCAGCGGCTCGATCGTCTCGGCGAAGCGCCCCTGGTGCTGGAGCTCGGTGATCTCGCTCTGCCGCTCCTCGCGCGAATCGCAGCCCACGAGCCAGAGCACCGCGCACAGGCCCACGAGCACCACAGGGAGCATCCCGAGAGCGGCGCGCCGCCCGACCCGGCTCGTTCGATGGACTCGTCGCTGCACCGCTTCCTCGCTCAGAACTGGTAGGAGACGCTCACTCCGTAGAAGCGCGGCGTGCCGATCACGTACCACAGGTTCCCGAAGCTGAGGGAAACGTCGAAGGCGTCCACGACGTAGGCCTCGTCGGTGAGGTTCCGGACCCAGCCCGCGATCTCGATCCGCTCGTCGGGCGTCCGGTAGGCCAGCCGTGCGTTGAGGATCCAGAGATCACCCTGTCCGAGCGTCCCCTTCGGAAAATCCGAAAGGTTTCCCTGGCCCTGGTTCGGATCGAAGAAGACATCGCTCTTGTAGGCCCAGTCGAAACGCGGCACCAGCCAGCCCAGGTTCCCGATCGGCCAGGTCGCCTCCACCGAGCCGCTCCAAGCGTACTCCGGCGAGTTGAGCAGGCGGTTGCCGGAGTAGTCGGCCGTGACGACGATCGAGCTACTGATGTCGGTCGGGTCGGGGATCTCGATCTGGTTGGTGAAGTCGAGATACTCGCTCTCGAGCAGGCCGAAGGCGTTGAAGACCTCGAGCCATTCCCAGGGCGTGAAGCGGCTCTCGAGCTCCAGACCGTAGGTGACCGAGTCGTTGGCGTTGATCAGCTCGGGCGCCGGGAGCGCGCTGCGCCCGGTGGAGAGCTGGAACACCTGCTGGTCGTGGTAGCGGGTGTAGAAGAGCGCCGCATTGAGCATCAGCCGGCGATCCCACCAGTAGGACTTGATGCCCCCCTCGAAGGAGTCGGTGGTCTCCGGCGCGACGGGCGTGATCGCCGTGAACAGCGACTGCTCGAGCAGGGCCGCGCCGTTGAACTGACCTGCCTTGAAGCCGCGCGCGTACTTCAGGTAGAAGGTGACGTCGTCGACCGGGCTGTAGTTGATCGTGAGATCACCCGTCCAGCCGCGCCAGATCTCCTTCGAGGTTCCCTCTCCCAGGGTCTGGCCATTCTGGAGGATGCTCGCGATCTCGAACTTCTTGCGGTCCCATTGGAAGCGCACTCCACCCTCGAGCCAGAACTGGTCGGTGAGGTGGTAGCTGCCCCAGCCGTAGAGTGCCCAGGCGTAATCGTCCTGCTGGATCGTCTGATCGAGGAAGTTCGATGGGGAGAGGTGATACACGTTGTGTACGTCGAGGGTCTCGGCGAGTCCCCAGGCACCCGCCTCGAGTTCCACGTCCCCGCCATTGTCCCAGGCGACTCGGAAGTCCTGGGTGTACTGCCTTGCCTTGTTGAACCAGTCGACCTGGAGCAGCAGGGCGGGATTCGCGTCCTCGTTGCCTTCGGTGTTGCGTTTGTTCTGCGCGTAGCCGGTGATCGAGGTCAGCTCGAAGTCGCCGAGCGCCCAGGTTCCGGTCAGGTTTGCGCCGAACAGGTCGACGTCTTCGTCGCCGGTCTTGTTGTAGTCGCCCGCGTAGGGGTCGCCGTCGAGCGGACTGCCGGAGCTGGGTCGGAGGACGCCCCCTCTCCGAACGAGCGGCAGATCGGCATCGAAGTAGCCGCTCCGGTCCTGCGTGAAGGGGAACTCGGAGATCGGCCGGGTTCCGATCTTCTGGAACTGGAGGGCGGTGCTGCGGTTGGCTCCGCCGTGGACGTTCAGGATCCACTCCATGTCGTCGGTCGGAACGAGGCGGACCAGCGCGCGAGCCGCCCAGTTGTCGAGGTCGTTCACGCGGTCCTCGACCCCGACGATCGGCCGCGGGACGGTGAAGAAGGAATTGCAGAAGAACCTGTCGACGGGCGTACCCGCGGTCGACAAGGCGAAACGCGGATCCGCGCAGCGGTTCTGCGTGACTCCGTCCCGCTTGTTGACCCGGAACGCGACCCGCGTCGAGAGCCACTCGTCCAGGATCGGGGCCTCCGCCGCGCCCCCGACCGTGTAGTAGCCGTAGTTCCCGTACTCCGTCAGGAAGTTCGCGTCGTACTCGCCGGTCGGCTTGCGCGCTTTCACGAGGATCGCACCCGCCGTCGCGTTGCGGCCGAAGCGCGTTCCCTGGGGTCCCTTCAGCACCTGGACGTCCTCCAGATCGAAGAGCTGGAAGAGCTGGCCGGTCGGCGAGTTCATGTAGATGCCGTCGTTCCAGACGGCGACCGCGCTGGCGGCGTTGGCGAAGTAGTCCTTGAGTCCCACGCCGCGGATGAAGAGGGTCGGGTTCGATGCGGCGAAGGCGTTCTTGATCTCGAGGTTGGGCGTGAACTTCGCGACGCCCGTCAGGTCGGTAGTGCCCTGGGCCAACAGGTCGTCCATGTCGAAGGACGTGACCGACACCGACGCCTCCTGCATGGCCTGCTCGCGCCGCTGCGCCGTGACGAGGATCTCCTCGACCTGGGGCGGTCGGCGGCGCGCCGGGGTCGCGCCCTCCGCGGCCTCCGAGTCGGGAGCGGTCGGGGCCTCCGTCGCGGAGTCGGGAGCCGTCGCGGGCTCCGAAGGGACGCCGGACTCGGCGGGCGGCGTCGCGGGCTCGGCCTGCTCCTGGTTCTCGAAGACCCAGTCCAGGTCCTTCTTCTCCTGGCCCTGCGCCGATCCGGCGAGCACCAGGACGAGGGCCAAGCCGAGTCCCCCGATACGGGGAGCGGGCCGCAACGACCTCGGTCGCGTGAATCGCTTCGACTTCACGGCAGAATTCGGACGGAGGCGAAGCTAGCTCGCCGTGGCCCTCGGTACCCCGGGTTTATCATTCTGCGATTTTCGTACTATGAACGGAAGTAAGATGTCAAGGACGTAATAGATATGCATGTTTCAATGCGATCTAAAAAGAAGTCTGGCTCTGTACAGCTAAAATTCGAGTTCGATAGACTGGGGCGGAGCCGCCGGCTCGATACCCGTGGCTAGCGAACTCCCGGCTCGAAGTGGCGCACCCGGTACAGGTTCGCCTGCTGCATGGCCCGTCTGCGATCGTGCCAGCGGTCGTCCCCCGCGACCTGCCGCAGAAGCCCGTAGGCGAGACGCTGGTTGTCGTCGCTGATCGGCTCTGCGCCGCGCGCGTACCGCTCCAGGGCTTCAGCGCGGAGCGCGAGAGCCTCGCGGATCCGGTCGGGCGGAAGGCCGCGCGGGCGCTCCCGTGCGAGCCCGGGCCATCGGCTTCCGAGCTCGTCTGCGTCCGCCTCGGCCCTCCCGAGCAGGATTCCGGTGCTGGTCTCCGGATCGATCCACAGCGCCGAGTCGGGAAAGACCGCGATGAAGGTCGCGGTCATCGCGGCCGCGAATTCCGGGGGTACCAGGTGGAAGGGCAGCCACTGGGCGACGACGCCGCCGGGAGCGAGGCGCGCCCGCACGAGCTGATAGAACTCCCGCGAGTACAGCGCATTGACGCCGGCGAAGTAGGGCGGCATCGGCTCGACGGTCACGGCGTCGTAGCGACGTGTGCTGCGGCGCAGCCAGGCGCGACCGTCCATCTCATGGGCGGTCACCCCGGGCTGGTCGAGGACGCCGAAGTTGCTCGGGAACAGCGGCGCCATCGCGAGCACCGCCCCGTCGAGCTCAGCGACGTCGAGACGGGTCACTCCCTCGTCGCGAAGAGCGTGTGCCGTCTGTCCGGTGCCGAAACCGATCACCAGACCGTCGTGCGGATCCGGATGGAGCAGCGCTGGGAGCCGTCCCATCCACTCCATGTAGGCCGTTCCCGGCGACTCGGAGCTCGCGGAGAACCCGTCGATCAGCAGGCGCCGATGGCCGCGCCCGTCCTCGATCACGGAGACGGTCGTATCGGCTCCCTCCTGATAGCCGAGGATCGCCCCCACCGAGAACGCGCTCGCTTGCTGCACGCGCTCACGGCCGAGGCTCGAGGTGCTCTGTACGGCGACGGCGAGCGCGGCGGGCCCGGCGACGACCGCGAGCCAGCGCACCCGACCCCGGGACAGGCCGAACGCGAGCAGCAGCAGTGCTCCGCCCAGCAGCCAGGAGGTCCGCGCGAAACCTAGCGTCGGTAGGAGCAGCCAGGCCGCCGCCAGGGAGCCGGCGACCGAGGCCACGGTGTTCAGGGCGTAGAGGCGGGACGTGCGCGAGGGATCGGGGAACTCCTCGAGGCACCAGGGCAGAGGCAGGCCGAGTAGGAGCACGGCCGGGCTCACCACCCCAACGGACAGCAGCAGGTACTGGATCAGGCGCAAGGCGTAGCCACCCGGTGCGGCGAGCGCGAACAGATCCATGCGCTCGACGAGGGGAGTGGCGAGCAGGACAGCCACGCCTGCGGCGCACAGCATCGCTGCGGGAGTCACGTCGCGGCGGCGCAGCCGGGGCACGAGGCGCGCGGCGACGCCGAGGGGAAGGAGAACGGCTGCCAGCAGGATCGCGAAGGTGTGGGTCGTGCTGCGGAACGCGGCCGTGAGCGACCGGAACCACGCGACCTCCAGGGCGAACACCGCGAAGCCAGTGGCGAAGACGAGCGGCAGCGCCACATTCCGATAGGAGGTGCTCTCCGGCACGACGGGCGTGGGGCCCGCGGCGACGCCGAGCGCGGCGTCGGGCTGGCGACCACCTCCCCGCACCAGCACGAGGAGCGAGACGGCCACCGCCGCGTCGAGCGCGGCGAGCCATGCCGCGGCGCGCCAGACACCGAGCGCCGGCAGCAGTGCGAAGCTGAGCCCCAGCACTCCGACGGCGCCGCCCAGGATGTTCAGACCGTAGAGCCGCGCAATGAACAGGTCGTGTCGCTGCGCGATTCCCTGGAAGGCCGGTACGGTGGCACCCATCGCGCACGTCGCGGGCAGCAGCAACGCGAACACCCCGACGCCGTGAAGGACCGGAGCTACCCCGGGAGCGACCTCGTAGACGTGACGGTCCAGCCTCTCGAGCAAGTGGAAGCCGGGCAGGACGAGCAGGCCGGCCACGCCCACGGTTGCCTCCAGGGCCGCATAGAGCCGCACCGGGCGGCGTGGCGCCCACCGCGCGAGCAGAGGTCCCGCCAGCAGCGATCCGAGAGCGAAGCCGCTCATCATCGCGGCGAGGGTCAACGACGTTCCGAGAGCGGACGCACCCAGGGCGAGCGACGCCAGGAGCTGCCAGATCACCTCCCAGGAGACGGCGACGGCGCCGCCGAGGAGGACGGCCCCCTGGATCGTCCAGCGATCCGCTCGCTGATCTCCTGTGGACCTCAATCGAGCTCGTCGCTCGGCCCCTCGTCCGGGAGGATGTCCGATCGGCTCGGCTCCGGACGCGCTCCGGGCGCGCGCATCTGTCCCGGACCGATGGGGGGCCTCATCATCTGCCGGGGTGCTCGTACCGGGTTTTGCCGCTGCGGCGGGGGCGGCGGCGGCGCCTGGATCGACTGCGCGATTTCCGCCGAGAGGTCCGCCTGCTCGAGCCACGCGAGCGTCGCGCTCGGATCCCGGCGGAACCACTGCTGCCCGATGTCCGCGTACGCGCGATTCCGGAGTTCCTCGTCCTGGATCCGAGCCACCCACGCCAGGGCATCCTCCGTCTCCTCGTCGGAGATCCGGCGTGCGTAGGAGTCGATCGCGGGATCGAGCGCGGGCCCCGGGGTTGCGCTCTCGAGCCAGTGCTGGGCCGCCTTCCGGTCGCGGCTCAGCCAGTCGCGGAATGCGAACCCGATCGCCTGGGAGCGCTCGTCGTCGTCGGGCCGCGAGAGCAGCCAGGCGAAGGCGGCGTCGGGGTCGGCCTCCGCCCACTGGGTCGCGACGATCCGCGTCGCCCCGGCCGTGTCGTCTTCGCCGTAGCGCTTCTCGACCCAGGCGGCCGCTGCCTCGGGATCGTGCTGGGCAAGCATGCGAGCCGCCTTGCGATAGGCGACCAGTCGGAACTTTCTCGGCGTGTCGGCCTGGACCGACTCCGACCATTGGATCAGGGCTTCCGGTCCCAGCCGCTCCAGGATCTCCCGGGAGATCGTCATCGTCAGCTCCTGGCGCAGCGCACTGCGCGGGAGGCTGGCGACGTAGTCGGTCGCCGAGTAGAAGTCGGGGGTCTGAGCCCATCCTTCGATGAGCTTGCGCGGGATGTCGTCGCTCCCCGTCACGTCTGAGGCGGGAAGGCCGGCCACCGCCGCGGAGGCGCTGGAAGGATCGTCCATCGCCCATTGATAGACGATCTCCCCCAGCGCAACGCGCCGCGCGTAGCGCTGGGGCCACCGGGTCCGCACGCGATCGAAGGCTCCGGGCGCGTCCAGCTGAGCCCAGGCGCCGGCCATCATCCGCACCTCGGGCTCGTCGACGAAGTCCAGCTGCTGCTCGTAAGCCTCGACCGCGCCGTCGAGGTTCCGGGAGTTGAGACCGCCGAGCAGATTCCCGAGCCGCGAGTAGCGCTCCAGAGAGGTCGGTTCGCGAAGCGCGTCGAGCACCGCCTCCCGCATGCTCGCGGAAGATCGGCTCGAGGCAGCGAGATGGTCTGCAAACCAGCCCGCGGCGAATCCGACGATCAGGCTCGTCAGCGCCGTGAAGACGATTCTCCGAAGCACGATTCCTCCTCGCTTTTGGGCCCTGGCAGCGGGCGATCGCGGGGCGCGCGCTGCGTGTCGCGGGAATTCCAGCGACGATCAGGATGGCGCGCCGGCCGCAGGGCTCTCGGCGGTACCCGTGGGTTCCGCCGCGGAGACCTCCGCGGCGGCCTTCCGGCTCAGGAAGCGGAACACAGCATATCCGGCCGGGGCGGTCGGTTGCGGCTGGGCCCGGCCCGCTGCGACCGCCTCGATCGCCCAGCTCGCGAGCAACGGGTGCGCCTCGCGGACCACGCGGATCCTCACGGCGGCGCCGTGGGGATCCAGCTCGTAGCGGATCTCCACGGTTCCCGAGATCCCGGCCTTGCGCGCGGCAGACGAGTAGCGCGCCGTCGGGAGATCCAGGGTGGTCGATGTCAGCTCCACGGGACCGGCCAGCGCCGGGTCCTCGCCGAGCACGGCCTCGGGCAGCGAATCGAGGTGCGGCGAGTCGCCCAGGAAGTCGCGCAGAAAACGGTAGTGCGCGAGCGCCTCCTCCCGGCGGCCCAGCGCGTTCAGGCAGTTTGCCTTGAGCCAGGTGGACTCCGCCGCGAACCTCCGCGTCAGCGACTTCTCGTTCTGGGCGCGCTCGATCGAGGCGATGGCCGCCTCGCAGCGGTCCGAGGCCGCGAGATCGACCGCCCGGTTCCAGGACACCGCGTGCTCGTGGCGGCGGATCGATTCCCAGAAGCCCGCGCAGCCGAGCCCGGTGGCAGCCGCGCCGATCACGGCGAGAGCGAGTGGTATCCACCGCGGGCCCGCCCGCAGAGCGTGGAGGAGCGAGCTGGGACGAGAAAGGGGCATGGCGCTCCGCGAATCGCCGGGTGGGACGAAATCGTCCTAAAACACTACCACCAACAGCTAGCAGTCGTAGAGAAAAACAGATATCGGTCTGAGGTCGGTACATCGGGAGCAGGCCATTGGCCGCACCCGGGAGGAGGACCGCGGGTGTTGAAGCCGATCCCGGGCGACGACGACCGATTCTACTTCGACGGATGGCAGGAGGGTCGGCTGCTGCTGCAGGGCTGCTCCGACTGCTTGCAGCTTCGTCATCCCCCGAGCCCCGCCTGCCCATCCTGCCTGAGCCCGCACTGGGAGGCGATCCCCGCCTCCGGCGGGGGCGAGGTGTACAGCTACGTGATCCCGCGCAAGCCCGCGCTGGCCGGGATTCTGCCCTATCCGGTGGTGGCCCTCGTGCAGCTCGACGAGGGCGTCCGGGTGGTGGCGAACCTCGTCGAGGTGGAGCCCGCCGACGTCCGCTTCGGACAGCGCGTCGAACTCGAGTTCCGGGAGATCGAGGAGGGCCTTCGCGTGCCCGTCTTCCGTCCCGCCTCGTGAGCGGCGTGCGCGCCCGGATGGCTTCAGTCCGCGCTGAGGATCACCCCGCTCGTCGGCAGCCCCGGTCCACCGGTCACCAGCACGTTCTCGACGTCGGCAACCGGATTCGCCGCAGCACCGCGGATCTGCTGCACCGCCTCGTAGACGCCGTTCAGGCCGTGGACGTAGCCCTCGCCCAGCTGTCCCCCGTTGGGATTCACGGGAAGGGATCCCCCGGGCCCGATCTCGCCGTCGGCGACGAAGCGCGCGCCCCCCCCCGGCTTGCAGAATCCGAAGGCCTCCAGCTGAAGGATCACGTAGGGGCTGAAATGGTCGTAGAGGATGGCGACATCGATGTCGCCCGGGCCGAGGCCCGATTGCTTCCACAGACCCTCGGCCACGATCGCAGATTCCGGGATCCTTCCGATCGCGGTCCGGTAGAAGTCGCCGACCGTCTCCGGCTCCCCGGCGAGCCCGACCGCACTCGCTCGAATCCGCACTGCGGTCCGGTCGGCGCGCCGCGCGCGCTCGCGGCCCGTCACGATGCAGGCGATCGCTCCGTCGGTCTCCAGACAGCAGTCCAGCACGCGCAGAACGGGCTCCACCACCCAGGGTGAGCTCTGGTGCTCCTCGATCGTGATCGGGCGCTCGTGGAAGAAGGCGCGCGGATTCGTCGCGGCGTAGGCGCGCGCGCTGACGCTGATGGGAGCGAAGTCCTCGTTGCGGACGCCGTGGTCGTGCATGTAGCGGTGGACGGCCAGGGCAAAGCGATGCGCCGGGATGATCAGCCCCTGGGCCACGGTGTAGGGAAAGTACTGGGCGGGCGTCTCCGTCGGCTGGCCGTAGCGTGTCTTGCTGCGACCGTTCAGACCCCGGTACACGAGGACGGCTTCGGCCATGCCCGCCCCCACGGCCAACGCGGCCTGCTGGAGCGTCGCGCAGGCGCCGCCGCCTCCGTAGGGCGTCTGTGCGAAGAAGCGCACGCGCTCCAGACCCAGCGCGTGAGCGACGTGCAGCGGGTCGTTCGCGTCGCTCTGGTAGGTGACGAGCCCGTCGATCGCGTCGGCCTGCAAGCCCGCATCCTCCAGCGCCGCTCGTGTCGCCTCCAGCGTGAGCTGGAGCTCGCTTCGACCCGAACGCGCGGAGAACTCGGTCGAGCCGACCCCCGCGATGTACGCACTACCCGCGTTGTCCACTCCGCGTCGCTCCCCGACTCTCCTAGCCAGCGGGCCAGGCGATCGTCTTGATCTGGCGGTACTCGTCGAGACCGATGTCGCCGTTCTCGCGTCCCAGGCCGCTGTGCTTGTAGCCGCCGAAGGGCGCGTAGGGGATCGGACTCATCCCTCCGTGGCCGCCGTTGATCGTGATGAAGCCCGTGCGCATCTGCTTCGCGACGGAGTACGCGCGCAGACTGTTGCGGGACCAGACGGCACCTCCCAGCCCGTAGCGCGAATCGTTGGCGAGCCGGACCGCCTCGTCGTCGTCCTCGAAGGGGATCATCACGCCCACGGGCCCGAAGATCTCGTCCTGGGCGATCGTCATCTCGTTGCGGACGCCCACGAACAGCGTCGGCTCGAAGAAGAATCCGCGCGCGAGATCCTTCGGGCGCTCACCGCCGTAGAGGACCTCCGCGCCCTCCTCGCGGCCCAGCGCCACGTAGCGCTCCACGCGCTGTCGAGCCTCTTCGCGGATCAGCGGGCCCATCACCACCTCCGGGTCGGAGGGATCGCCGAGCTTGACGAAGGGGAGCGCCGCTCGGAGGCGCTCGGCCACCTGGTCGTGCAGCGAGCGATGGACCAGGATTCGCGTCGTCGCGGCACAGGCCTGCCCCGCATGAGTGATGAACCCGCCGAGGGCCGACGGTACGAACATCGGGTCGTCGAGGTCGGCGTCGTCGAGGACGAGGTTCGCGGACTTCCCCCCCAGCTCGAGCACGACCTTCTTGAGCCCCGTGGCCGCCTGCGCCATCACTTCGCGACCTACCTTGTCCGACCCGGTGAATGTCACGATGTCGACCCGCGGGTCGGTGGTGAGGGCGCGCCCGACGTCGATACCGCCGGTGATCACGTTCAGCACTCCGGGCGGCAGCTCGCTCTCCTCTGCGATCTCGGCGAGGATCAGAGCCGACATCGGGGTGAAGGGCGAGGGCTTGAGCACGACGGTGTTGGCGGCCGCCAGGGCCGGCCCGAGCTTCCAGATGGCCAGCAGGATCGGGAAGTTGTAGGGCGTGATCGCGGCGACCACGCCGGCGGGCTCCTTCACGATTGCGCCCTGGCCCAGCGTGCCGATCGCGGTGGTCATCGGCGGCAGCGGCTGCACCGACTCGATGCGAGCCGCCCGTTCGGCCCAATAGCCCATCTGCTCGATCGCCGGTGTCACCTGAGCGCCTTCGGCGATGGCCAGGGTGCAGCCGATCTCGGTGAAGGCGAGCTTCATCAGGTCGTCCCGCCGCTTCTCCATCACATCGTGGAACCGCACCAGCATCCGCGCGCGCTCCGCCGGCGAGAGCCTGGGCCAGGGCCCGTGGTCGAACGCGGTGCGCGCCGCGGCGATCGCCTTTGCGCACTGATCGGGCGTTCCCTCGGTCAGCGTCGCGATCGTCTCCTCGGTCGCAGGATTGATCACGGGAAGCGGGGCTCCGCCGCCGCGGAGCCAGTGTCCGTCGATGAAGAGATCGTGATGCGTGGACATGGGTCGCAACTCCTGGTTGGAATCGTCTGTGACGGAGGGGTGCGCCGAGCGCGTTTGGACTACAGGCGGACGGTCAATCCGCCGTCCACGATCAGGGTCTGACCCGTCATCCACGCCGCGTCGTCGCTCACCAGGAACCGCAGCGCACCGCGCAGGTCCGAGGGCATGGCTTGCTTGCGGATCGGTGTGTTCATGGCAAGCTGTTCGAGGGCCTCGGTCGGTACGACCGAGCGGGTCGCGTCGGTCATGATCGGCCCCGGGGCGATCGCGTTGACGGTGATGCCCTGGGGACCGAGCTCGGCCGCCATGTTCACGGTCAGTCCGACGAGCGCCAGCTTGGAGACGCAGTAGTGGCCGAGCCCGCGGCTGTAGGCGGCGATCGACGTCTGGTTCACGATGCGTCCCCAGCCGTTCGCGATCATCTGAGGCGCGAAGGCCTGGGAGCACAGAAGTGCGCCGTCGAGGTTCACGGAGAAGACCTTCCTCCAGTAGTCGATGTCCACCTGCATGATCGGGGCGAGCTGCATCGAGTGGTAGATCGCCGCGTTGTTGACGAGGATGTGGGCGCGCCCGAGCTCCTTCTCGACCCGAGCGGCCAGCTCGCGCACGCTCGCGGCATCGCTCACGTCGACATCGACGGCGAGCGCCGTGCCGCCCGACTCCTCGATCTGCTTCGCGGTGGCGGATGCGGTCTCCGCATTGATGTCGGCCGCGGCCACGGCAGCGCCGAGCGACGCGAGGAACGCGGCGTAGTCGGCGCCGATGCCCTGGCCGGCGCCGGTCACGACGGCGACCTTCCCTGCAAGACTCATGTCGGGCCTCCCCTGGACGATAGGGCCACCGAGCCCACCGGGCGGCAGCCCGCATATCCGCGTCCGATACTTTTTTGATCAACCTTGTCCACGATATCGTAGAATGATGGAATATTTGTTGCGACCTATATCTATTATCGGCGAACCAGTTTCGATGTCCCCCCTAGGGGATGGCGGCCTCTGCGATCCGCCTGCCTGAGGAACCGAGCCGATGAGTTCGAACGCGCTCTCCCATCTCCGGATCTGCGATCTGACGGGTCAGCTCGCGGGAGCGGGCGCGACCAAGATCCTCGCCGCTTTCGGCGCCCAGGTCATCCGTGTCGAGGATCCGGTGGCGCGCGGCCTGTGGGACATCCTGCGCAGCATCGGTCCCTTCGTCGACGAGCGCCGGGGCGTCAACCTGGGTGGCGGCTTCAACAACCACAACGTCGAGAAGCTCGGCATCACGCTGAACCTCCGCACCGAGCGGGGCCAGGATCTCTTCCGCAAGCTGATCTCGGTATCCGACGTCGTCACGGAGAACTTCGCAGCGGGTGTGTTGGCGCGGCGCGGATTCTCGTACGAGCAGCTCAAGGCGATCAAGCGCGACATCGTCTACGTGTCGAACTGCGGGTTCGGCCAGGTCGGTCCCTACAAGGAGTTCAAATCGTGGGGGCCCGTGGCCCAGGCGATCTGCGGTCTGACCTTCTCCGCCGGTCTTCCGGATCTTCCGCCGGCGGGTTGGGGTTACTCCTACATGGATCACGGCGGCGCCTACTTCATGGCCGTTGCGATCCTGGCGGCGATCTTCCATCGCAATCGTACGGGCGAGGGTCAGTGGGTGGATCTTTCGTGCACCGAAGCGGGTGCGACGCTCACCGGACCTGCGATCCTCGACTACACGGTCAACGGCCGCCCGCAACGCCGCGAGGGGATGCCCCACAGCAACCGCAGCCAGTACGGTGAGATGGTGCCCCACGGCATCTATCCGGCGCGCGGCGAAGACCGGTGGGTGGCGATCGCCTGTCGCGACGATGACGATTGGCGCGCGCTCTGCAACGCCCTCCAGGAGCCCTGGGCGTCTCATCCGGACTACGCAACGCTCGCCGGCCGCCGCGCTGCCGAGGACGAGATCGACCGGCGCCTCGCAGAGTGGACGCGCGAGCGCGAGGCGGGGTCCGTCGCCGCGCTCCTCCGCATGGATCAGATCCCGGCTGCTGCGGTGCGGCGACCCGACGAACGCATCGACGGGGATCCGAGCACGCGCGCCTGGGGCCTGTGGCCCGTCGTGAAGCACTCGGAGATCGGCGAGGTGCGCGTAGAGGGCTTGCCGCTGCACCTCTCGCAGACGGACTGGGAGATGGAGCGCGGCGCTCCCTGCTTGGGCGAGCACAACGAGCGCGTCTACGGCGAGATCCTCGGCCTGTCGAGGGCCGAGATGGACGAGCTCGCGGCGGAGGGCACGATTTGAGCGCGGAGCAGGTCGAGCCTCAGGGCGCGCTGACGGGGCTGCGCGTCGTCGAGCTGACGAGCGAGCCCGCGTCGTTCGCGGGCAAGCTGCTCGCCGACATGGGCGCCGAGGTGATCGTGGTGGAGCCTCCGGCGGGAAGCATCCTGCGCGCGCGCCCGCCATTCCTCGGAGACGTCATGGGCCGCGAGCGCAGCCTGGTCTGGTGGCACTACAACACCAGCAAGCTCGGGGTGACGCTCGACCTCGACCTGCACGAAGACCGACAGCGCTTCCGCACTCTCGTCGAATCGGCGGACGTGCTGATCGAGGCCGAGCCCCCCCGCCGCCTCGCCCGTCTCGACCTCGACTACCCTCACCTGCGCGAGCGCAAGCCCGATCTCGTCATGGTCTCGATCACCCCCTTTGGGCGCAACGATCCGCAGAGCGAGCAGGCATCCACGGACCTCACCGTCCTCGCCGCGGGTGGGCCGGTCTGGAGCTGCGGCTACGACGACCACTCCCTCCCGCCCATCCGAGGTTGGGGGAATCAGGGCTACAACATCGCCTCGCTCTACGCGGTGATGGGTGCCCTGATCGCGATTCTGGTGCGGGACGAGCGGGGAATTGGCCAACACGTCGACGTGAGCATGCACGCTGCCGCGAACGTCACCACGGAGCAGGCCACCTACACCTGGCTCTTGGTCCAGCAGATCGTGCAGCGACAGACGGGTCGGCATGCGGAGGCGCAGCGCAGCCTCCCGACCCAGGCGCTGTGCTCCGACGGGCGCTGGGTCAACACCGGAGTGCCGCCGCGTGTGCGCAAGGAGTTCGTCGCGGTCCATGATTGGCTGCGGGAGCTTGGCCTGCTCGAGGAGTTCACGGACAGCGTCCTGCTCGAGCTCGGCATGGAGCGCGAACGCCTGGACCTCTCCAAGCTCGGCGACGACGTCGAGGTCCAGGCGATCTTCGCCGCCGGCCGCGAGGCGATGATGTTGATCGCCTCGAAGCTGCCCAGCTACGAGTTCTTTCAGGGGGCACACGCTCGGGGGATGCCGGTGGCGATCATCTACTCCCCGGAAGAGGTATTCGAGGATTCGCACTTCCGGGCGCGCGGGTTCCAGACGCCCGTCGAGCACCCCGAGCTCGGCCAGACGTTCCTCTATCCGGGAGCTCCGATCCGCTTCGAGGGATCGCCGTGGCGGATCCGCGCTCGGGCACCCCTGCTCGGTGAGCACAACGAGGTCGTCTTCGGGCGACGCGTCGGCAGCTAGCGTGGGCTCACGTCGCGACCTGGGAGCCTGCACGGCGCAGGATCTGGCCCCGTGACCTCGGCGGGACGACTCGCGGCCGCGCTCACGTCGCGCTTCTGGGCGATGCCCCGGCTCGTGGTGATCTTGAACTCCCTTTGCCGAGAGCGAGAGGAGCTCTCCCGGTCGCTGCGAGCCTGGCGGGCGTGGTACGAGATCCGCCAGGAGAGGCACCAGCCGATCGTTCGCACGGTGATCGGTTGTCCCGATGGCGGCGAGATCTTCGCGAGAGCGATGGTGGGCCGAAACCTCGATGTCGAACGCCTGGACGCGGTCATTCAGGTGACGCTTCCGTGCTACAAGGCGACACTCGACCAGGTCCTGGAGCTCCAGCAGTTGGCCACCCGAGACATGCTCGATCCCCTTTCGGGAGTCATCGACCGAGAGACCTCGCACGTCCTGGCCGGTGCCGCCCATTGCGTGGTGAATGGCGAGGGAACGCTCTTCCTGGGCTTCGCCTTCCCCCACGATCCAGCGATCCCCCTCGCAAGGACCCAGCACTGGTGGGCCGGGCAGCATGCCGAGCTGGCCTTGACGGCGACTCCCGCACCGATGGGATATCAGCAGCTGCATACCGACCAGGAGCTCGTCCAGAGGATGTCCGACAACCTGGACCTTCCCGTGAGTCGCTACGACATGTGGAACACGATCGCACTCCCGGACTTCGCGACGTTCGCCGCGTCCGTCGGTGGAGGCGACGAGGAGTATGCGCGACGGGCCTTGGAGGACGAGAAGGGGCACATCCTCTACGGCACCTGGCGCGGCGGGTTCTTCGAGTACCCCTAGAGCAAGGGAGCCCTCGATGTCCGATCTGGGAGTGCTCTTCTACTACCACTGGACGAGACCCCATCAGCTCGCGTCCCTGGCGCGCCGGATCGAGGATTCGGGCGCGACGCATGCCTTCTCGATCGAGGGATTCAACGACGGGATCGTTCCGCTCGCCGTCATGGCCCTCGCTACGCAGCGCCTCGTGCTGGGAACATCCGTGGTCAATCTGCGGTTCCGCCATCCCTACGCGCTGGCCGCAGAGGTGGCGAGTCTCGCCGATCTCGCGGGCGATCGTCTGTGGCTGGGCATCGGCCCGGGGCATGCGTCCATCAACGTCCACGCGCTAGGCCTCGACATGGACAAGCCGCTGAGTCGCACCCGCGACTACGCCACCTGTGTGCGGGCCGCGCTGCAATCGGGTGGCGACGCCATAGACGTCACGACCGAGCACTATCAAATCCGCGGCGCAGTGATCGCATGGCCCCCCGCGCACTCGATTCCCATTCTGTTGGCCGCCCTGCGGCCCAGGATGGTGGCGCTGGCCGCGCAGATCGCCGAAGGCGTTATCCTGTCGAACGTCCCGCTGAGCGCGATACCCGCCGTACGGCGGGTCTTCGACGAGGGGATCGCCAAGCACGGGCGTGATCCGAGGAAGATGAAGTTCTGTGCGATCGTCAACACCATCCTGCATTCGTCTCGCGACGAGGCGAGGCGTCGCCTGAGCGAAGCCTACTCGGCGTCCTACCTGAACCTCGAATATTATCAACAGGCTCTCGCCGGCTACGGCGTCCAGACGGCGAACGGCCGTCTGAAGGACGCGGACGTCGACGATCTCGCGATGGGAGGTCCGCCCGGCCATCTACGCGAGCGGATCGCCGCCTATCGGGAGGCGGGTGTCGACCTGCCGATCCTGGCGCCGATGGATCTCTTCGATACGCGGCTGGACGGAGTCGACCTCGATGCCAGCTACGGAGGGCTGGCCCAGCTCGCACGCTAGCCGGCTGCTCGATCTCCGCGACGCAGCTCGTCCGGGATCTGCCATTCGCAGCCGATCGTCCTCCCGGTGAACCGGCGGCTTCCGTCGGCGCAGGCCTTCGGTGCCGCGGTCAGAGGTCCATAGGGAGCCCGAGGTGCTCGCGGTAGACGAACTCCCGATGCTCCATCAAGGAAGGTCTCGTCGCAGCCGCGACTCCCGGGTGGGTGTTCCGGTACATCGGTCGCGCCGCCTCGATCATCGGACACTGATCTGGCGGTAGCGGATCGATCAGGTGGGAGAAGGTGGCCCAGTAGATGTCGAGTGCCGTCAAGGATCGGCCGATGAAGTAGCGGTTGCCGCTGGCCCGGCTGCTCTCGAGCAGCTCGGAGAGACCGTCGAGGATCGCCGCCACCCTCGCGGGCGCAGCCTGGGCTGCATCGGCGGAGTAGCCGTACTTGGCCCCGAGAGCCCGCGACGACGCGGCGCTCTCCTCGGAAATCCCGGGGGTGGATAGCATCTGGTGAACGATCATCAGACGGCGACTCCAGCCGAGCCCGTTCTCGCCGCAGATCTCGTTGCAGAACCCGAACATCCGCACGCGCTCCTCGACCGCCTCCGGGATCAGCCTCGGCGTCGGCTCGACGCGCTCCGCCAGGTACAGCTGCTCCGCCCAATTCGATCTCGGGAACTCGTCGTTCCACGCGAGGACGGGCGCGGAGGACTGGGCCGACCAGGCGATCAGTTCGCTCTGATCTGCGCCGGGCACGAAGAGCCCCTTCGTGTAGGGGATCCTCTTTACGTCGAGAATCCCCTTGACCGCTTCGCCCCACGCGCCAGGGAGGCCCTGGACGCAGATGAGTCGCATTCCGGACTGCCGGATCGCCTCCTCGATGCTGACGAAATTCCCCATCGCTGCGCTCCGTGACGCCGCGGCTCGGAGTCTGCTCGCTAGGAACCGGCCCGCGCGGCGTCCTCGCGGGCCTTGCGCACCTTCTCGCTGTCCTGGTTGTAGAGGAGCCTGCGACGAGCCTCCTCCTCCTGCGCGGCGAGCTTGCGTTTCGTGAGCTCGCGGCCGATCGCCCTGCCTCTCTGCACCGCCGGACGGGCGCCCACCTGGTCGACCCAGCGCTTCACGCTCGGGAACTTCCGCCAGACCTCCGCCCCGTCGTCCGGGAGAGGCGGATACGCGCCACCGTCGATCCACCCAAGCATCATCGCCCATGGCCAGGCGGCCATGTCGGCGATGCTGTAGGAGTCGCCGGCGAGGAACTCGGTCGCGGACAGGCGTGCGTCCATCACGCTGCACAAGCGATCGACCTCGCCCAGGAAGCGCGCGGCGCCGTACTCGCAGGTTCGGGGGTCGGCAGCGAAGTCGATGGCGTAGTTCTTGAAGTGGTAGGCGTTGCCGATCATCGGTCCCAGGTTCGCCATCTGCCAGTACACCCATTGCAGTACATGGAAACGATCTCGGGGTTCCCGGGGAAGGAATCGGCCGGCTTTGTCCGCGAGGTACTCGAGGATGGCGCCCGATTCGAAGATCGCGATCGGTTCGCTGCCCCCTACGGGGTCGATATCGACGATCGCGGGCATCCGGTTGTTGGGACTGATGCGCAGGAACTCCGCCTTGAACTGGTCTCCGGCGCCGATATCCACCGGGACGATCCGATAGTCGAGTCCGCACTCTTCGAGCAGGATTGCGACCTTCCAACCGTTCGGGGTCGGCCAGTAATGGAGGTCCAACATGCTCTCTTCTCCCCTGCGCCTCAGGCGGTGCCGAGGTCGCGGGATATGCGCTCCATGAACGGCTCCAAAGCCGCACGTGCAGAGGGAACGTCTCGTTCGAGCGAGTACACGACCATGCGTGTGATCCCCGCGTCGGCGAACGCCTTGACCAGGTCGGGCCGAGCCGAGCCGACCGAGGTGATCTCGATCCGAGTCGGATCCCGCCCCGCCTCCCGGGCCGCGCCCTCGGCGATCCGCCGCAGCCGCGCGACGTTTCGGAGATCACCGCCCGCACCACCCTGCATCGGCAGGAATCCGTCTCCCAGGCGCCCTGCGCGTCGCGCCGCAGCGGGACTGTGGCCGCCGATCAGGATCGGAACGCTCGTCCCGTTGGCGGGGTGCGGCCTGCACTCCACTTCCTCGAAGCGCACATGCGCGCCGCGGAAGCTGGCGACCGGCTGGCTCCAGAGCGCGCGCATCGCGAGGATCCACTCCTCCATCCGCGCTCCGCGGTCCTCGAAGGAGGTGCCCAGGGCTACGGCCTCTTCGCGGAGCCAGCCCGCGCCGACGCCCAACAACACTCGGCCACCGCAGAGTCGGTCGAGGCTCGCCACCTGCTTCGCCAGTACGAGAGGATTGCGTTGAGGCAGGATCAGAACGCAGGAGCCGAGACGCAGCGTCCGCGTCACGGCGGCGGCCCACGTGAGCCAGACGATGGGGTCTGGAAGCACGGCGTTCAGGTACACATCCGGTGTGCGTCCAGTTTCGGTGTAGGGGTAACGCGACGAGTAGCGCGTCGGCATCACGACGTGCTCGCCGACCCAGACCGACTCGAAGCCCAGCTCCTCGACGAGGGCGGCGAAGCCGGTGGCGTATTCGGCAGATTCCACGGGTGCGATGCCGTAGGCAGGCACGACTCCCAGTTTCACGATCACTCCAACCGATAGACTCGCGCCGCGTTGTCGTGCAGGACCTTGCGCAGGACTTCTTCGGGAACATCGAGGGAGGCGAACTTGCGCTCCAGGTTGCTCCGCGCCGTTTCGGAGAATTCGAAGGCGCCGGGCGAGATGCTGGTCGGGTGGGGGAAATCAGTCTCGTAGAAGAGGTTGTCCGGATAGAGCTCCAGCGCTTCCCGGAGACCACTCCTCCTCTCGAACCAGAAGCTGCCGTAGATCTGGCGGCGGAAGTACTCGCTGGGGAGCAGGTCCATTTCCGGGTGGCTCTTGCGCATACCGGCGTTGATCCACTGCCAGTCGAGGGTCTCCATCAGATAGGGCAGGTACCCGGCGCCGCTCTCGACGGACACGATCTTCAGGCGAGGGTGGCGATGGCAGATGCCGGAGAGGATCACCTCGCTGATCGCGTCGGTGTTGTCGAGGAAGCCCATGACGCACTGCTTGACCAGGCCCGGCGTCGGCGGGTAGTCGGGCCACACGGGCAGCTCGCGCGCGCCCTCGACGTGGAAGCAGATCGGAAGCTCCGCTTCCTGGCAGAACGCCCACAGCGGGTTCCAGTGCGGGTCTGCCAGCCACGGCAGCCCGTAGGCATCGGGTTGGTGCGTCATCACCACCGAGCGGTGCCCCGACGCCGTGCAGCGCTCGACCTCGGCTACGCACAGATCCACGTCCCAGATGGGAAGTACGACCTGAGGGATCAATCGCTTCGGATCGACGCTGCACCATTCGGTGAGGAAGTCGTTGTAGGCGCGGCAGCACTCGATGGCGAGCTCGGGCTCGCGCCTTGCCATGCCGAAGTACACGGCGGAGCCGGCCAGATTCGGGAAGATGCATTGGGCCTGGAGACCCGTCTCGTCCATGTAGGCCAGTCGCGCGCGGGCGTCGTGGCTGGCCGGATGAGCGGCGTCGAGGGAGTGGACGTGCGCGGGCCAGGGCTCGTCGTGGCCGGCCCAGGCGAACAGCGTCGTGGGCATCCCCGGGCGCTCGTCCACCAGCCAGATGTCGTCCTCCGGATCCAGCTGCACCTGGGAGCTTCCGAACAGGCGCCGATGGGTCGCTTTCGTCTCGCGAGCCTTGACCACGTGCGGAATGCGCTCGCCCCACTTCCGCGACACTCGAGAGATCCAAAGGTCCTCCGGCTCGGCGATGTGGGCGTCGATGTCGATGACCGGAATGCGGTCGACGATCTGGTCGTTCATCGTTTCCTCTCCAGAGGTTCGGGTCAGGCGCCGCCGGGACTGCCTCCACCGGCCTCGGCCGCGTCCCAGTACCGCGCCCGCAGCTCGCGCTTCAGGATCTTGTTGTTGGCGCTACGCGGCAGCTCGTCGACGAAGTCGACGGACTTCGGCCGCTTGTAGCGGGCGATCTGCTTGGCCGCGAAGTCGATGATCTCCCGCTCGGTCGCCTTCGCGCCCGGGTGGAGCACCACGATCGCCTTCACCGCCTCGCCCCACAGCTCGTCGGGCACGCCGATCACTGCGACCGAGTTGACGGCGGGGTGCTCGGCCACGGCGGCCTCCACCTCGGCGGAGTAGATGTTCTCGCCGCCCGAGATGATCATGTCCTTGACGCGGTCCTTCAGGTAGAGATAGCCCTCCTCGTCCAGGTAGCCGACGTCGCCGGTGTGGAGCCAGCCGTCCGCGTCGAGGGTCTTCGCCGTGGCCTCGGGATTGCGCCAGTAGCCCGCCATCGTGGAATCGCCGCGTAGGCAGATCTCGCCCGCCTGACCGGCCGGTTGATGCCTTCCCCCCTCCAGGTCGACGATCTTGAGCTCCATGCCCGGAAGGGGATGGCCCACCGAGGCCATGTGCTCCGCCCCGTCCGGAGAGTGCTCGTGCGGAGGCAGGTAGGTGCCCATGCCGGTCGACTCGGTCTGGCCGAACAGCCCGATGAAGGATGCGTTCCAGCGCTTCGCCGCGCGCCGGAGCAGGGCGGGTGTGATCGGGGAGCCGCCGTAGCTGATGAAGCGGATGCGTGAGAGGTCGGCGGAATCGACCCGCGGATGATCGAGGATCATGTTGATCACGGTCGGCGGAAGGGCGACGCGCCGCACGTTGTGCCGCTCGACGATGTCCAGGAACCCGCCGACGTCGAAGTCGGGCATCAGCACGGAGAGGCATCCGTAGTAGCCGAATTGGAACACCAGCTCGCTGCCGCCGATGTGGAAGAAGGGTTGGAAGGCGACGTGCACGTCGTCGGCGTTCGAGCGGAAGTAGTCCTCGCCGGTGGCCTCGTAGAAGCGGAGGGTGGCCATCAGGTTGTCGCTGGTGATCTGCGCCCCTTTCGGGTGCCCCGTCGTGCCGCTCGTGTAGACGATCATCACGACGGTGTCGGGAGCGGTCTCGGCCTTGGGATCCCGCTCTGGCCGACGGTCGCGCCAGGCGGCGTATCGCTCGAGGCCCGGGACGTCCGCATCGAGACAGACGATCTCGGGAATGGTGATCTCCGCTCGAATCTCCTCGACACCATTGAGGAACTCGCTCTCCACGAACAGGATCGCGGGCTCGAGATCGTTCAGGATGTAGGCCACCTCGCGTGGAGCGAGGCGCCAGTTGATCGCCGACAGGACCCAGCCCGCCTTGACGCTGCCGTAGAACGCCTCCACGAAGGGCTCCCGATTGCGTCCCAGGTAGGCGGCGATCCCGGTGCTTCCGGATTCGCGCAGGCCACAGGCGACGCGATTCGAGAGGCGGTCGAGCTCGGCCCAGGTCGTGTTGCGTCCCTCGCAGGAGAGGGCCGCGGCATCGGGTCGCACGCGCCCGTGGTGACGCGCAACGTCGGCGATCGATCGGATCTCGGAGTTCATCTCACCTCTCCGACTGCTGGACGAGGTTCAGTGGTATGTTGCGGCGTCGCCCGCTCCTCGACCGGCACGAGCGAGGCGAGGCGGGCAGGAGAAGAGGCGCGGGATGGATTTCGCGGGGAGGGTGGCTCTCGTCACGGGCGCGGGCTCGGGGATCGGTCGCGCCACGGCGCTGCGCTTCGCAGCCCTCGGCGCTCGAGTCGCCGTGGCCGATCGCGACGATTCGGGTGGACCAGAGACCTTGCGAAGGATCGAGGAGTCGGGTGGGGAGGCGATCTTCACGGGTGTCGATGTGACGGTCGAGACCGAAGTGAGGCGGATGATCCAGGACGTGACGGGCCATTACCATCGACTCGACTTCGCCTTCAACAATGCTGGCGTCGAGGGGCGTCTCGCACCGCTGCACGAGCTCAGCGAAGACGACTGGAAGCGCGTGATGGACGTGAACGCGAAGGGCGTCTTCCTGTGCCTCAAGCACGAGATCCCGGTCATGCTCGACCAGGCTGCCGGTGTGATCGTGAACAACTCGAGTGCGGTGACGGGGAAGGGCGTCCCACAGATGGCGCCGTACCTGGCCAGCAAGCACGCCGTGAACGGTCTCACTCTCGGCGCCGCGCTCGAGTACAGTGCCCGGGGCGTGCGCGTGAACGCGGTGTGTCCGGGCGGAATCCTCACGCCCACCCTCCAGCGCGCCCTCGACGCTTCGCCAGAGCTCGCCGCCCGCTCGGCCCAGGCGCACGCAGTGGGTCGGGTGGGACGCCCCGAGGAGGTGGCCGCGCTGGTCACCTTCTTGTGCTCGGACGAGGCCTCCTTCATGACGGGAGGCATCTACGCGGTCGACGGCGGCGCAACAGCGGGCTGAGGCGGTGGCGCGGATTGCGCTCCGCGGAACAAGGAGAGGCGAGCGATGGGTGACGTTCTGCTCCTGCACCAGGACGTCCGCTGTGGCCTCGTCCTGCCCGGCACCTCTCGCGACGAGGTGCTCGCGATGGCGCCGCGGATCGAGGCCGCCGGCTTCGACTCGCTCTGGGTCGGAGATCACGTGAGCTTCCACGGCCCGGTCACCGAGTCGCTCACGCTGCTCTCCTTCGCCGCGGCGATCACCGAGCGCATCCAGCTCGGCACGTCCGTGTATCTGCTTCCCCTGCGCCATCCCGTGATCGCCGCGAAGGTCGCCGCCAGCCTGGACATGCTGTCGGGGGGCCGCCTGAAGCTGGGAGTCGGTGTCGGCGGCGAGTTCCCGCCGGAGTTCGACGCCGTAGGCGTTCCCCGCAACGAGCGGGGAAGCCGAGCCGACGAATCGATCGGGATCCTGCGCCGGCTCTGGAGCGAGAACGATGTCGCCCATCGAGGACGTCATTTCGCCTTCGGCCCGGTCTCGATCGATCCGAAGCCGGCTCGACCGGGAGGCCCGCCGATCCTGGTCGGAGGTCGCAAGGCCCCGTCGATGCGGAGAGCCGGTCGCCTCGGCGATGGCTACATCTCGCACATGTGCGCACCCGAGCATTACCGACGCAACCTGGAGGTGATCGAGAGCGAGGCGCGGGAGGCCGGTCGCACGTCGGTGCCTTTCGAGACGACCTGCTTCCTGTTCACCCTGCCGGACGACCACTGCGAGTCCGCTCACCGCCGCGCCGCCGAGCATCTCGGGCGCATCTACCGCACCGACTTCCGCGCCGCGGCGCGCCGTTACTGCCTGCTGGGCCGGCCCGAAGACTGCCTGGAGCAGGTGGAGCGCTTCGCGGCGTCCGGAGTGCGCCGCTTCATCCTCGCGCCGCTCGGGCCTGCCGACGAGCTGCTCGACTTCGCCGCGCGCGAGCTGCTCCCGGCACTCGGGTCCCTGTCGTCGCGTCTCCCCACCGCGTGAGGGCCCCGCCGGATCGACCGATCGATCCAGCTCCTGTGTACTCACGGTTTCGGATTCGATCACGCTCACAGGTTACGATTTTAGCCCCAGATGTGTCACTATTGGGCGAAAATCGCACCATCGAGGCCAATGGGCCGCTCGGGGAGGGCGCTCGGAATGGACCGCAGGGCCGCCGTGGTGGGGGTCGGAGAGTCCACCTACTACCGCCGGGGAGACTCTCCGAAGACCGCCTTCCAGCTCGCCTGCGAGGCGATCCGGAACGCGGCCGAGGACGCCGGCCTCGCCCTGCGGGAGCTCGACGGTCTGGTCTCCTACCTGGAGCCGCTGGTCGTTCCGCCGAAGCTCGCCGCGGCCCTCGGCCTCCAGCACCTGGACTTCTCGGCCCAGACCTGGGGATGGGGCGGTAACGGGGTCGCGTCCGCGGTGGCGATCGCCGACGCGGCGGTCACCTCCGGCTACGCGAAGAACGTCGTCGTGTATCGGGCGTTGCGCCAAGCCGAGAAGGAGCGGTTCGGTCGCTCCGAGGCGGTACCTCGCGCTCGCGGCGACTATGCCTACACGGCGCCCTACGGGCTCGTTAGCGCCGCCCAGATCAACGCGATGCAGACCCGGCGCTTCATGCACGAGCACAACGTCGGCCAGGACGCTCTGGCCGAGATCGCGCTCGCGTCGTACGCCCACGCGCAGCACAACCCTCGCGCCCTCAAGCGGGGCAAGCCGCTCACGAGAGAGGAATACCACGCCTCGCGTTGGATCGCGGAACCCTTCCACGTCTACGATTGTTGTCAGGAGAGTGACGGCGCGGCGGCGATCGTCGTGACCACCGCCGAGCGCGCGCGCGACCGACGCAAATCACCCGTTCCGATTCTGGCGGCGGCACAAGGGCTCGACTACCGCGACGGCGTCGGAGCGTTCAACGAGCTTCATTTTCCCACTGCGCACTACCGACGAGTCGGCGAGCTGCTGTGGCAGCGGGCGGGGGTTCGTCCGACGGGCGTCGACGTCGCCCAGTTCTACGAGAACTTCACCGGCTGTGTCCTGATGGCGATCAGCGAGATCGGCTTCTGCGAGCCGGACGAGGTGGAGGCCTTCGTCTCGGACGGGAACATCCAGTGGCCGGATGGTCGCCTCCCCATCAATACCAGCGGCGGCAACCTCGCAGAAGCCTACGTCCATGGCTTCGAGAACGTCAACGAGGCCGTCCGTCAGGTGCGCGGCGAGTCGACCTGCCAGGTCGACGGTGTCGAGCTGAGCCTGTCGGTCGCGGCGCCCGGCTACGCCCCGGGAAGTGCGGTGCTGTTCTGCCGTGAATGAGAGACGCACGAAGCGACGTTTCATGCCGGCGCGCTGGACGCTTCCGGCGCTCGATCCACACAATCGCCCCTTCTTCACTTCTGGGCGGCTCGCCCTCCAGGAGTGCGCGAAGTGCGCGACCGTTCAGCACCCTCCCGAAGAGGTGTGTCACTCCTGCCAGGGCACGGAGTTCTCGACACTGGACGCCGAAGGGCGCGGGACGATCTACAGCTTCGTGGTGGTCCACCACGCGGCGAATCCGGCGCTGGCGGATCGGGTGCCCTACACGGTGGTGCTGGTCTCTCTGGACGATTTGCCCGGGGTCCGGATCGTAGGCAATCTGATCGGCCCATCCCCGGACCGGGTGCGGATTGGACTCCCCGTGCGCGCGCTCTGGGAGGAGATCGATCTGGAAGGAGAGACCCTCCTGCTGCCGCAATGGCAGCTCGACGAGGGAGCCGATGCCGACTGAGAGACGGATCGAGACCCAGAGCGCGTTCATTCTCGCCGAGGTCGAAGACGGCGTGGGGACGATCACCATCAACCGGCCGGAGCGCCGGAACGCCATGAATCTGGAGATGATCCGGGCACTCGAGGGGGTGCTCCGGGAGTTCGAGACCGCGCCCGATGTCCGCTGCCTGGTCCTCACGGGAGCGGGCGGCTGCTTCTGCGCCGGGGGCGATCTGAAGGAGATCACGCCCGGCGCCGGGTTGAAGGGAACCGAGGCGTTCAGCCTCGATCAGATGCTGCGCATCAATCAGCTCACTCAGCGCAACACGCTCGGTCGTATCTACGAGATGGCGAAGCCGGTGATCGCTTCGGTCGCCGGGGGGGCGGCGGGTGCCGGAATGTCCTTTGCCCTCGCCTGCGATCTGCGAATCGCCGCCGAGGACGCCTTCTTCACCACGGCCTTCGCCGACGTGGGGCTCTCCGGGGACTCGGGCGGCAGCTTCTTCCTGACCCAGCTCGTCGGTCCGGCGCGGGCTCGCGAGCTCTACTACCTGCCGGAGCGGATCGACGCGAGGGCCGGCGAGCGGCTGGGCATCGTGAATCGCGTCGTGGCGAGCGCGGAGCTCGCTAGCGAGACGGCGAAGCTCGCCCGCCGGCTCGCCAGCGGTCCCACCGTCGCCTACGGCTACATGAAGGAGAACATCCGGCGCGCCGCCAGCGGCGCGGACTTCAACGAGTGCCTGGACGTCGAGCTCGTACACCACACCCGCGCCGGCCTGACCGAGGACTTCCAGGAGGCGACGAAGGCCTTCCTCGCCAAGCGCAAGCCCGTGTTCAAGGGGAGGTGACGACGCGGCGGCATCCGCCCCGACGTCAAGGCTCCGCGGCGTCGGACGCCAGGAAGACCGGAAGGACGACGCCTTCCTTCACCTCCTCGAAGTCGACGCGAACCGGCAGGTCCAAGCGCAAATCCTCAGGGGCGACGTCTCGCACGACGCTCAGCAGGCGGATGCCTTCGCCGAGCTCGACGATCACCGACGCGTAGGGAACCGCTTCGGCGAGGGAGGGATGGGGAGGGCGATGCGTGAGCGACCAGGAGTAGACGCGGCCCCGACCGCCCGACTCGATCCAGCTCCACGCGAGGGAGCCGCAGCCCGCGCACATGTGCCGCGGGGGGTGTCGCCAGCGCTCGCACTCGTCGCAGCGCTGGAAGAACAGCTGCCGGCGGGAGCAGTGGTCCCAGAAGTCCTGCTCCAGATCGGTGGCCGGGCGCGGCGGGAGCAACGGCGGTCCGTAGCGTCCTTGGCTCACGGAGCGCGCCTCAGGACGGCGATGCCCCCGTCCCCGAAGTCGCCCCATCCCGTGACCACTCCGACCTTTGCATCGGGTACCTGGGCCGGGCCGGCTTCGCCGCGCAGCTGACGAGTGGCCTCGACCAGGTGATTGAAGCCCCAGGCGTGGCCCTGGGACAGCAGGCCGCCGTGGGTGTTCATCGGGAGCGCGCCACCTAGCTCGAGACGACCTCCCGCCACGAAGTCGGCGACTTCGCCGCGCTGGCAGAAGCCCAGCGCCTCGAGCTGGAGCAGTACGACGTAGGTGAAGCAGTCGTAGATCTCGAGGAAGTCGATCTCGTCCAGTCGGACGTCGGCCATCGCGAGCGCGCGCGGGGCGGCATCCGAGAGCCCGATGCGGAACAGGTCGGCGCGCGAGACGACGTCGTCCGCCGGAACCGGATGCCCTTCCGCCGCGGCGGCGATCCAGACCGGCCGGTGTGGCAGGTCTCGCGCGCGCTCGCGGGAGGTGACGATCACCGCAGCTCCGCAGTCCGTCTCGAGGCAGCAGTCGAACAACCGGAAGGGCTCCACGATCAATGGCGCATCCAGGTACTGCTGGAGACTCAGCTCCTTGCCGCGCATCAGCGCCTTCTCGTTCAGCTGAGCGTGCTTGCGCGCCGCCAGGGCGACGGCGGCCGTCGCCTCGGGCCCGACTCCATAGAGCTCCCGGTGCCGCGTCGCGATCCAGGCATAGATCTGGGCGGGGGTGGTGGCGGCGTACGGCATGTAATGACCGCGAACCGTGTCGATCGTGGCGTTCCAATCGGCATTGCGATTGCGCTTGCGTTGCTTCGGGCGCATCTGGGTGTACCCGTTCCAGCCAAAGGGAACGAGAACCGAGGTCGCCACCCCGTTTGCCACCGCCAGGGCCGCGATCTGGAGGGCCGACGTTCCGCTCGCCCCACCCATGTGCAGCGTCACCGAGAAGCGGAGCGGGTCGATGCCCAGATTGGCCGCCAGCTCCTCGCCTGTGGTGTAGTGCATCGGCGGGATCAAGCCGTCGATGTCTCCGGGCCGCAGGCCGGCGTCGGCGATCGCGATCTTCGACGCCTCGAGCATCAGCTCGACCGCGGTGCGATCCGTTCCGCGCACGTAGTCGGTCTCGCCGATGCCCACGATCGCTGCGGTGTTCGAGGTGCCCAGAAAACCCTCCTCGTCGCGGACGCCTTCAGCTCCCCGAGAAGCGCGGAGAACGCTTCTCTGCGAAGGCCCGGATGCCCTCCCACGCGTCGCGCGTCAATCCGGCCGACCGCTGTAGGTCCCGCTCGAGATCCAGCTGCGCGTCGAGATCGTTCACCGATGATGCGAGCAAAGCCGCCCGGCACAGCATCAGCGTGCGGGTGGGCTTGAGACTCAGCTCTCGGGCGAGCGCTCGGACCGTCGCGAGCAGCTTCGCATCATCGACGCAGCGCCACACCAGGCCCCATTCTTCTGCGCGCTCCGCGGAGATCCGCTCCCCGAGCATCATCAGGCCGGCCGCTCGAGCGGAGCCCACGAGTCGCGGCAGGAAGTAGGTACTCCCGGCGTCGGGAACCAGTCCGACGTTGCAGAAGGCCTGGGAGAAATAGGCCGAGCGGGCCACCACCACGAGGTCGCAGGCGAGGGCGAGGCTCATACCCGCTCCGACGCTCGCACCGTTCACCGCCGCCACGGTCGGGAAGGGGACGTTGCAGAGCGCGCGAATGGTCGGATTGAAGTCGCGCTCGAGGCTCGCACCGAGATCGACCGGCTCCTCTGTGGAGAATCGCGCCCCCTCTCCGGTCAGGTCCGCGCCGGCGCAGAATGCCCGCCCCGCTCCGGTCAGCACCAGACAGCGCGTCGCACCGTTCTTGGCAAGGCACGTCAAAGTGTCGCGCAGCTCGGCCTGCATCGCGGGCGAAAGCGCGTTGAGCTTCTCTGGGCGCTGCAGGGTGATCCAGGCGACGCCGTCCTCTTCCTCGCACCGGAGGTCCTGGTAGCTCATCGCGTGGCCTTTCGGACTTCGGGTCAGGAGAACTCGGGGATCACGTACTTGCCCATCAGCTCGATGGTCTGCATCGCCTTCTCGTGGGGGATCGCGTAGGGGTTCACCAGGCAGAGCAGGAGATCTACACCCACCTGCTCGTACACGCGACAGATTTCGATCACTTGGTCGGGGTCGCCGCAGATTACCGCCTTCGAGTCGCGAAGCCGGCTGAAGGGGATCTTGTGCTCACCCTTTCGCACCATCTCCCGCGGATACTTGAGGTAGTCGAAGGTGCCCAGGTCGCCGTCCATGTCCTCGAGCCAGTCCGCCATCTGAGCGTGCATACCGAGCACCTGCTGGGGGTACCACTCGAAGGAGCTCTTGGCGATCTCGTAGGATTCCTCCTTGCTGGGGGCACAGTTCACCATCGTGAAGGCGGCCACGTGGTTGTTCATGAATTTGGCGAGCGGCTTGTCGCAGCTCTTGATCCCGTCGCGATAGGCGTCGATCTTCACCTTCACCTCCTCGGGAGGCATCGCCACAGTGAACGAGCAGACCCCGAGACCGAGCTCTCCCATGAGCCGGTGTCCGCTCGTGCTGCCCGTGGCCGCCCAGACGGGAGGATGGGGATCCTGGAAGGGCTTCGGAACCACCCTGCGCCGAGGCATGCTCCAATACTTGCCCTCGAACGCGTACTCGTCGTGGGTCCAGCATCCGAGGATGTGCTCCACGGCCTCCTGCCACATGGCTCGCGTCTCGCTGGGGTGGATGCCGAAGCCCTCGAGCTCCTGACGCGTCCCCGAGCGCCCTGTTGCGAAGTCGAGCCGGCCCTTCGAGATGAGATCGAGCACCGCGGCCGATTCGGCCGAGCGAACGGGATGGTTGTAGGGGCTGGGAGTCAGGCGGACGCCATAGCCGATCCGCATGCGCTCCGTCCGAGCGGCCACCGCGCCGTAGAGGACCTCGGGGTTCGAGCAGTGCGAGAACTCTTCGAGGAAGTGGTGCTCGACGGTCCAGAAGGCGTGGAAGCCGACCTTGTCGCCCAGAATCGCCTGCTCGAGCGTGTTGCGGTACGCCTCCGCCTCGCTCGTTCTCGACCACGGTCGCGGAACGGGGATCTCGTAGAACAGGGCGAACTTCATCTCGGGTCCTCTCTCAGTCGAAGGGCGTTGATGGGGCAGGAGCGGTGTCTCAACCCGCGGCGACGGTCTGTTGGAGCTCGCCGAGGTCGCCCACGTCGTGCTTTTGCAGCCGGGGAAGTACCTCCCGAGCGAAGAGCTCGGCGTTGGCCTTTGCCATTTCGTTCGGCATTCCACCGAAGCCGAACACACAGATCAGGGAGCCGGCATCGAGCAGGGTGGCATTCTCGATCAGCTTCTCGGTCACCTGTTTCGGGGTTCCCGAGACCTGCAGCTCGGCGAGGTGGCGGATGAAGGAATCCTGACCGTGCGCGGTGATGTTGCGAGCCATCTTTCCGTAGTACTCGTATCCCGGCACCTTCGCGAGTCCTTCGTTGTCGAACTCATAGTGGTGGAGCGTCGATTCGCAGTAGCCGACGACGTAGCGGTCGAACATCTCCTGGGCGACTGCCGGGTCCTCATGCACGGCCACGAACTGCACCAGGATCGGCTTCGGCGGCTCGGCCCCCTGCGCCTTGCGATAGACCTCGCGGTACTCGTCGAGTTCCTTGACCACGACGTTCCAGGGCTTTTGCGCGAACACCATGATCCCCACGCCCAGGCGGGCCATGATCTCGGACGATTCCGGCGAAATCGCCGAGGCGTAGACACGGCCGCGGAAGGACTTGAAGGGGCGCGGGCGGATCGCCGCCTTCGGCTGCTTGTAGAGCTTCCCCTCGCAGTGGATCACGCCGGTCTCCAGCGATTCCACGATCGACTGGGCGTACTCCACGAACCGCTGCCGGGACTCTTCCATGCGGGATCGGAACCCCTCGAACTCGACACGTGCGAGTCCGCGCCCGATGCCGAGGATCGTGCGGCCCTTGGACATATGGTCGAGCACGGAGAACTGCTCTGCGACGCGCACCGGATCATGCCATGGCAGCACCATGACCATCGCTCCGAGCTGAACGCGCTGCGTTCGCGCGGCGACCCAGGTCAGGAACTGGGGAACGTTCGGATTCATGATGTAGTCGGTGAAGTGGTGCTCGGGCCCCCAGACGGAGTCGAAGCCGAGAGGCTCCGCCATGTCGGCCAGGGCCAGTTCGTGTTCGTACACCTGGGCATCGCTCTGCGCGTCGCCCAGGTTCTGGAAGAACATTCCCATTCCAACGTGCATGAACTGTCTCCGTATTATTCGGGCGATGTCGCGGAGTTCAGAACGGATCGGATCGCGGGAGATCTCTGAGGCCGCTTCTCTTGCGTCCGTCGGCTGTACCAGCCGCGTCGAGCGAGACCCGCCTGACCACCTCGAAGCCGTAGGACATGAGCTTCACTTCGTTCCCGAGGCTCTCGCTCGCCAGCAGGATCCTCCGCGCGCCGAGCCCTCTCAGCACGTTCACAGCCAGGGCCAGGCCGGGCTCCTCCAGGGATCCGGAGCGCTGAGTCGGGCAGCCGGTCCTACGCTCGGTCCGGTCCCCGCGCAGGTACACCAGTACGCCCGCCCGCATCTCGGCCAGGCGGCGGAGCGAGTTTCGCAGCGCGTCGCCGCACGCACATCCGCGCGAGGCGAAGAGATCTCCTTCGATGCATTCGGGATGCAGGCGAACCCACGTGTCGAGGTCCGGACGGATTTCGCCCCGTGTCAGAGCGACGATCTCCGAACCGTTCAAGCTGCTCCGGAAGACGACCGAACGGAACTCCCCGAACTGGGAGGTGACCCAGCCTTCCCGCTGGCGCTGCAGGATCGGCTCGGACGCCATCCGGTGGCGGAACAGGTCGGATACCCAGAGCTGGCGGATGTCGTGTTGCTTCCCGAAGCGGCGAAGGTCCTCCGTTCGGGCGGCCGATCCATCGTCGTTGATCACGTGGCAGATCACGGCGGCGCTCTTGCGCCCGGCGAACCGGGCCAGATCGACCGAGGCTTCGATGGAATCGACGCGGGCCAGCACACCGCCGCTGCTGGCGAGCAGAGGAAAGATATGGCCGGGTCGGGACAGGTCGTCGGGCCCGGTGTCGTCGGCGACCGCGGTCTGGATGGTACGCGCGCGGTCGTAGGCGGAGATTCCCGTCGTGACACCGGTACGCGCCTCGATCGAGACGCCGAAGGACGTCCGTTGCAGCGACGTGTTGTCCGCCTCGGGAACCATCAGCGGGATGCCGAGCCTCTTGAACTGCGATTCGTCGAGGGCGAGGCAGACCAGGCCGCGCGCGTGCGTGACCATGAAATTGATCGCCTGCGGCGTGACCAGGTCGGCCGCCATGCACAGGGCACCGTCGGAGTGCGGCCCGTGCAGAACCACCATCTGGCCGGCCGCGATGTCTGCCACGGCGCGCGAAACCGAAACGGTCGCCGCCGCCGTCGACGTCTCGTCGGGGATCACAGCGTGAACGTCGAGCGAAGGTGTGTGCACCGGGGGGCTGTCGGGACGCAAGATGCGGAGCTCCCTTGCTCCACGCGGGACGGACTTGCCAGGAGCCCGGTCAATCCCACTTCGCAATAATTTAACCACTATTGATACGAATATAGCAACAAGAGAGCGCCAAAATAAAGCAAAATCGTCAGAGAGCGAGTACGGGACGCGACGGCCAGCCCGCCTTCGGGCCGGTCGTCAGTCGCCGCGGCCGGCGTCGAGGAACTCGAGGACGAGGTCGGCCAGGGCCGTCGGTTGGTCGAGGTCGGCCAGGTGCCCGGCACCCGCGATGCTGCGCAGGGTGACCGGACCGGCGATCGCGTGCTCGAAGCGCTTCGCGTGAGAGGCGGGGATGATTCGGTCCTCGGTACCCCAGACCAGGAGGGTGGGCTGGGCGACGCGGTGCAAGCGCTTCCCGATGCGCGTGTCGCCCAGGGGCCACAGCCAGCGGGCGGCAGCCTCCATCGCCCGCACCCGTTCGATGTCCCACTCGGTCTCGTCGGCGCCGGGAGGGCATGCGAAGGCCTGCTCGAAGAGCTCCGCGCCGCCATCCATGAGCAACTTGGCCTGGTCGCGAGGGCGCTGGCCGAAGACGTCTTCTGTCGGCTCCCGCTCGTCGAAGAAACCGAACGGCGAGACGAGGACGAGCCGACGCACCAGCCCCCTACCGACCGCGGCGGCCTCGACGGCCAGAGAGGCGCCGACCGAGACGCCCACCAGGTCCTTGCCTTCGAGGCCAGCCGCCTCGAGCAGATCCAACATCGCGACCACCCAGTCGAGGCGCTCATCGAGCAGATCGTGGCCCTCGGAACCGGGGAAGCCCGGCGGAGACGCCACGATCACCCGCCGTCGGCCCGCCAAGCGGTCGAGGAAGGGGGTCCAGCGGGGCGTGCCGCCGAGCCCGGGCAGGAAGCCGATCGTTTCCCCCTCGCCCTTCTCCCAGATCCGGCAGCGGCGTCGGTTCACCTCGACGAAGCGTTCGATCACCCCGCTCATCGCGGATCCCCGCTCGAGCGCTTGGCACGAGTCGTCGCGCCCTGGGGCCACCAGTGGTCCTCCCACTCGTCGTCGTAGAGGTCGGCGAGCTGAGGAGCCACCCGCTCTGCGAACAGGCGCAGGTTCTCGAGCACGAGCTCGTGCTTCATGTTCCCGAACTGGAGCATCAGCATCAGGTGGCCGACGTTCAGGTCCGTCACGGCTTCGCGCAGCTGCGAGGCGACCTCGTCGGGATTGCCGATGATCACGAAGCCGTTCTTGACGATGCTCTCGAAGTCGGTCGCGACGCCGGTGGAGGCTACCTTCGCGGCGGTGGCCACCGAGGAGGCCGCCTTCGCGCGACGTGTCATCTCGCTCGTGTAGCCGGGCGGATCGACGAAGCGCGGGCTCACGCGGAGGCAGCGGTTGTAGAAGTACTCCGCGGGCTCGCGGTAGAGGTCCCATGCCTCCTCGGTAGTCTCGGCGACGCCGACGAACTGCAAGAAGCCACTCCTGTAGGGATTCCGATCCTTCTTGATCCTGTCCATGTAGCCCCAGAACTCGGTCACCGCGGTGCGCGCGAACTGGTAGCCGAAGTAGGACAGGTAACAGAACACGTAGTCCATCCGCGCGCACCATTCCCAGGTCTCGATGGAGCCGCCTCCGGGCACCCAGATCGGGGGATGGGGCTTTTGGATCGGACGCGGCCACGGGTTCACATAGCGCTGATCATTGAAGCGGCCGCGAAACGAGAAGGGCTTCTCTGCCGTCCACGCCCGCGTGATCAGGTCGTGGGCCTCGTAATAGCGCTGCCGCAGCGTGCTCGGGTTCTGGCCGTAGGCGTAGCAGGTGTCCATCGGGGTTCCGACTGGGAAGCCCGCGATGATCCGCCCGCCCGACATGCAGTCGAGCATGGCCATCTCCTCTGCCACGCGCATCGGCGGGTTGTAGAGGGCGAGCGAGTTGCCGAGCAGGCAGATCGCCGAGTCGCGCGTGTTCCGTGCCAGGGTCGCGGCGATCAGATTCGGGGAGGGCATCAGCCCGTATCCGTTGGAGTGGTGCTCGTTCACGCAGACGGCATCGAAGCCCAGCTCGGCGGCGGCCTCGAGCTCGCCGATGAAGTCGTTGTACATCCCACCGGCTTCGACGGGATCGAAGAGGTTCGGATCGACGTCCACCCACACCGAGCGGTACTTCTCGGCGAAATCGTCCGGCAACTTCGTGTAGGGCATCAAGTGGAAGAACATCAGTTTCATGCGCCCTGCTCCGCCACCGTCGCTGCGCCACGCCTCGGCTGGCCGGCAGCGCTCTGCTAGCAGCGCTCCGCTGGCCTACAACCGGCGAACAGCATCCGTTCACTCGAACTCGGGGATCACGTACTTCCCGATCAGCTCGATCGTCTGCATCACCTTCGCATGAGGGATCGCATGGGGGTTCACTAGACACAGCAGGATGTCGACGCCCGCCGCCTCGTAGGCCCGGCATGATTCGATCACCTGGTCCGGATCGCCGCAGATCACGGCCTTGCTGTCACGCAGGGTCGAGAACGCCATCGCGTTCTCGTCCTCGAACATGCCATCCGTCGCACCCGTGTACGCGTAGGTGCCGAGGTCTTGTTTCATCTCTCGCAGCCACTCCGCGACCCCACGCACGTTTCTGAAGCCGACCTCGTTGTACCACTCGAAGGACTTCGCGGAGATCTCGTAGGACTCCTTCTTCGTGGGTGCGCAGTTGACCATCGTGAACGCGGCTACCTGGTTGTTGACGAACTTGCCCAGCGGCTTCTTGCAGGCCACGACGGCGGCGCGGTAGAGATCGACCTGCTTCTTGAGATCTTCGGGCGGTCGCCCGACGCCGAAGGAGCACAGACCCAACCCCAGCTCGCCCATCATCTGGTGTCCGTCGTCGGTACCCGTGGCGCCAAAGACGGGCGGATGGGGATCCTGGAGCGGTTTCGGCACCACCCGGCGCTTGGGCATCGACCAGTACTTGCCCTCGAACTCGTACTCGTCGTTCGCCCAACAGCCTATGATGTGCTCGACAGCTTCCCGCCACATGGGTCGCGTCTCGGCCGGGTTGATGCCGAACCCCTCCATCTCGATGCGGCTCACCGACCGCCCGGTTCCGAAATCGACGCGCCCGCCGCTCAGCAGATCGAGCACCGCGACGGACTCCGCGGAGCGGATCGGGTGGTTGTACGGCTTCGGGGCCAGGCGGACGCCATAGCCAATGCGCAGGTTCTTGGTCCGCGCGGCGATCGCACCATAGAGGACCTCGGGATTGGAGCAGTGCGAGAACTCCTCGAGGAAGTGGTGCTCCACAGTCCAGAAGGCGTGGAATCCGAGCTGATCCGCGAGCACGGCCTCCTCGATCGTGTCATGGAAGGCCTGGTACTCGCTCATCTTCGTCCAGGGACGGGGAACCGGAATCTCATAGAACAGGGCGAACTTCATGACCTTCCTTCGACTGGGGTTCCTCCGGAGAACCCGGTGGACAGGGATGGACCGAGCAGGGCGCCTCGCGGCGCCACGCGGACGTGGTGGGACGGCTCGTGCACTGCGACGAACTCTCCCGATGAGCGCTCCCACCCATGCTCTCTGGTGGATCGGATCCGAAGCCACCCTGCCATTTTTTGCGATTTAGGCAATCTAGATACCTATATTGTCACATACACGCATCCAAGACGGATTTTATGGTACGGTACCGTGATAAGCAATGGAATTGATCGCGGGGGATCGGATCCCTTCGGCCGTGTGTTTCGGACCCGGTCCGGATCGGCGTTCGAGCGTCACGGTCGGCACCAAAGAGGGGGATTCTTCTCGCGAGATTCGGCCATCGGGAGAGCGAAACATGACCCATTACGCCACTCTAACGATCGACGGCAAGCCGGCTATCGGCGCCGCCTCCTTTCCGGTGATCGACCCCGCTCGGGGGACTCCCTTCGCGGACTGTCCCAGTGCCGACGCGTCCCAGGTGGACGCCGCGGTCGACGCGGCCCGACGGGCGTTTCCGAGCTGGGCCGTCCTCACCCAGTCCCAACGTCGGGACGCGCTCCGCGCGGTGGCCGCGATCATCAGCGAGAACGTCGACGAGCTGGCCCGTCTGCTGACCCAGGAGCAGGGGCGGCCGCTTCCCCGCGCGCGGGACGAGGTGTTGGGCATGCCCGCGCTGCTCGAGACGACGGCGCGCTTCGAGATCCGAGACGAGATCGTCCGCGAGGACAAGCGGGTGCGCGTCGAGCTGCGCCGGAAGCCGGTCGGCGTCGTCGCCGCCATCGCGACCTGGAACTACCCGCTGATGGTCGCTGCGGGAAAGATCTGGCCCGCGCTGCTCGCCGGCAACACGGTCGTGCTCAAGCCATCGCCGTACACGCCGCTGTCGACCCTTCGGCTCGGAGAGCTCGTGCGGGAGGCCCTGCCGCCGGGCGTCCTCAACATCGTCGCGGGCGGCGAAGAGGTCGGGCGCTGGCTCACGGAGCATCCAGGCGTCCGCAAGATCACCTTTACCGGCTCGGTTCCCGTCGGCAAGAAGATCATGGCCGCCGCGGCAGCCGACCTGAAGCGCATCACGCTCGAGCTCGGTGGCAACGACCCCGCGATTGTTCTTGCCGATGCGGACATCGGCAAGATCGCCAAGAAACTCTTCTGGGGTGCGTTCACTAACTCCGGACAGCTGTGCGTCGCCGCAAAGCGGGTCTATGTGGAGGAGCCGGTCTATCGGCCGCTGGTGGACGCCCTTCGCTCGATCGCGCAGTCGATCAAGGTGGGAGGCGGCTTCGAGTCGGACGTCGACCTCGGTCCCGTCAACAACCGCGCCCAGTTCGAGCGCGTGAACGAGCTGATCGAGTCGGCGCGCAGGGACGGCGCCACCTTCGTCACGGGTGGCGAGCCCTTGGGCGGGGACGGTTACCTGATCGCGCCCACGATCGTTACGGGCCTCTCCGACGGCAGCCGCCTCGTCGACGAAGAGCAGTTCGGACCCGCCCTGCCCATCGTCCCGGTGCGAGACGCCGAGGACGCACTCGAGCGGGCCAACGCGACGCACTTCGGACTTGGGGGCTCGATCTGGACCTCCGATCGCGAGCGTGGCAGGAGTCTGGCCGGACGGCTGGAGTGCGGCACGGGCTGGGTCAACCAGCACGCCTCCTTTGCCTTCGAGGCGCCCTTCGGCGGCTGGAAGTGGTCCGGCGTGGGTTACGAGAACGGTCCCATCGGGCTCGAGGCGTTCACGGAGCTCCAGGTGATCTCGGAGGCTCTCTGAGTGGAGACCCTGCACGCTCGGGAGCCTTCCAGTCTGTCCGACGGGCGCGGTCGGCTGCAGGGACGCCGCGTCCTCGTCCTCGGCGCGGGGACGGACAAGGTGGAGAACTTCGAGTCCCTGCCCGGTAACGGACGAGCGATCGCCGTGCTGGCCGGATGCGAGGGTGCCGCCGTCGCGTGCGTCGACCGCGACTCGGCGGCGGCCGCCGCGACCGCCGAGGCCATCATCGCAAAGGGAGGCAAGGCCGACGTGGTCGTCGCTGACGTCGCCGACCCGGAGCGCTGTCGGACCCTCGTGGAAGAAAGTGCCGCGAAGCTAGGCGGACTCGACGGGCTCGTTCTCAACGTCGGCATCTTCCTCGGTCGCAAGCTGTCCGGAACTTCCGGCGACGATTGGGACCGGTCCTTCGAGATCAACGTGCGCTCCCACGCCCTGGTCTCGACACACGCGATGGAGATCTTCCCCCCCGGCTCCTCGATCGTGTTCACGGGCTCGGTGGCCGGTCTGGGCGTGCCGGCCTATCCCACGATGGCGCCGGCCTACGACGCCTCCAAGGCGGCGCTGCTCGGACTCAGTCGGCACCTGGCCAACGAGGGCGCGCGCCGTGGGATCCGCGCCAATCTGATCGCCCCGGGCCTGATCGACACTCCGCTCCAGCGGCGGATCGCCAAGGGCAAGGATCCGATCGTGGACCAGGTTCCCCTGCGTCGCGCGGGCAGCGCCTGGGAGGTCGCCTACGCCGCCGTCTTCCTGCTGTCCGGCGAGTCGAGCTACGTAACCGGACAGGTGCTCGCCGTGGACGGCGGCATGACGATGCGTTGAATGCGGAAAGGGGAGGATCGTCCATGAGAGCCGCTGTGTTGTACGAGCCCGGCAAGGATCTCGTCGTGGAGGAGGTGCAGGTGGACCGACCCGGACCGCACGAGGTGCTGGTCCGGACCGCGGCCAGCGGCGTCTGCCACAGTGACCTCCACTTCCAGCAGGGCAAGAGCCCGTACCCATTGCCCGTGATCCTGGGACACGAGGCCTCGGGCGTGGTGGAACAGGTCGGATCCGAGGTGCGCTACGTCGCACCGGGCGATCACGTCGTGACCTGCACGGCGGTGTTCTGCGGACAGTGCCGGTTTTGCATGTCGGGGCGCCCCTATCTCTGCGGTGGCGCTTCGACGCGGCGCGCCAGGAACGAAGGGCCGCGCCTGGCGCGCGACGGCGCCAAGATCAACCAGTACATCCACGTCGGCTCCTTCGCGGAGCAGATGCTCCTCCACGAGAACGTGATCACCAAGATCCGACCCGACGCCGACCTGGTACGCGCGTGTCTGTTGGGCTGCGCGGTGGTGACGGGGGTCGGTGCCGTCGTCAACAGCGCCGACATCGAGCCCGGCAGCCGCGTGGCGGTCTTCGGCTGCGGGGGCGTCGGATTGTTCGCGGTCCAGGGCGCCGCGCTCGCCGGCGCCGGCAGGATCATCGCCGTCGACACCAAGCCCGAGAAGCTCGAGCTCGCGCGGCGCCTCGGAGCCACCGACGTGGTCGATGCCAGCCAGGAGGATCCGGTGGCGGCGATCCGGGAGCTCTCCGGAGGGGGCGTAGACTACTCCTTCGAGGTGATCGGAAACCGGAACACCGTGGCGCAGTGCTTCGACGTGCTCGACCTGGGCGGCACCGCAACGGTGGTCGGCCTGATGCCCGCCGGCACCAAGGTGGAGATCCCCAGCGAGGGGCTCATGTTCCGCAAGCTCCAGGGGACGTCGATGGGCTCGACCCGTCCGCGGATCGACATCCCGCGCTACGTCGACTTCTACCTGTCGGGCAAGCTCAAGCTCGACGAGCTGATCTCGCAGCAGATTCCGCTGGAAGGTGTGAACGACGCCTTCCGCGCCCTGGAGCAGGGCTCCGTCGCCCGCAGCGTGATCACCTTCGGATGACGCGAGCGGTGGGCGGCCTCTCCCCGTCCATCTCCTAGCTTGCGCTGGCTGCATCGATGCGATTCGGAGACCACTTGGTCCAGCGATCCGGACTGGACTCGAAGCTCCTTCGCTGGTCCGCGATGGTCACGTCGACGAAGAGCAGGTGCCCGCTGCCGGGGTCGATGTACCCGCGGGCCTGCACTCCTTCGCCCATCGGGAACAGCTGCGGAATCGTCGGACAGCCATCGGTCCAGTGTCCGGGCGAAACGGCCAGCGGCGCTCCCGAGCGAACGCTGACGGCCACCCCCCCCTGCTGCTCAACGCCCGGATGGAGCGGCGCGGAGCGACTCGCGTCCCGGTAGCCCTCGGGCACGTCCTGCCAGCGGAGCGGTCGCAGAGCCGGCTCGGCGCGTTCGAGTCGCTCGGTGAGCAGCTCGCGGCGCCGTGTCTCCGTGGCGAGGGGGTCGCCCGGTATCACGCCGTAGACATCCCTCGCGTCGTCCGCCTCGAGGCGACCGAGGCGCACGTCCGCCTCCACGGCGGCGGGATCGCGTTCGAGAGGATCTCCCCATCCCCCTCCCGAGCCGCAGCGGAACACGAACCTGTCGCCGGGGCCGAACTTGAAGTTCTGCTGGTGCGCACCGATCACGTCGACGCGGCCGTCCGCGCGGATCATGCGGAACTCGGTGGTGGCGCCCGGATAACCGCCGGCGGAGCCGACGACCGGTAGCCGCTCGCGATTCGAGATCGTCGTCCCGCGAAGACCCGAGGTGCCCGAGAGCTCCACGGCCATCTCGAGCCCGCCTCCGGCGCGATAGCGCCCGGCGCCGCCGCTCGTCACTTCGCGCAGGCGCTTGTGGACCACGTGCAGCGGGTACCAGGACTCCATGATTTCGACGTCGGGGTACTCGACGATCTGCTCCCGGGCCACCATGTAGATGCCCCAGTCGGTGCCGTCCCGGTCGACGGAGCCCGGCGCGCCGTTCGCGCCGGCGTCGAGCATCAGCCATCCGTCCTCGTCGCCTCCGATGCCGGGACCCGCCCACGTGTGGAGCGCGCTCCCCGACGCAGTCGTGGAGCCGGTCTGCAGACGGCGCGCCTCGCTCCTGGGTGATGCCGCGATCGCGAGCATGAGCGTTCGGATCGCCGTCTCCACCGCAGTGTTGGCGACGTCGATGTGCGCTGCGGCCACCGGCGCGGGTGGCTTGCTATTCAGGATCGAGCCCTCGGGACAGCGCACCTCGATCGTCTCGAAGAGCCCGCGATTGTAGGGGAGATCCCAAGCGAGGTAGGCTGCCAGGTCGACGCCCAGCTCGCTGGTGATGATGTGCGGCTTGGAGTTGACGAAATGATCGGTCTGCGGCGCTGCTCCCTCGAAGTCGAAGATCAAACGATCCCGCTCGACTGTGAGGCAGCAGGGGATGCGGAAAATCTCCTCGTTCCACTCGCTGCCGCTCTCCGCCCGGTACGTCCCTGGCTCGAGCTGACCGATACGGCGGCGCAGCTCCGCCTCGGTACGGTCGGCCAGCTCGTCGACCCCTGCGCTGAACGCGTCCACCCCGAGCTCGCGCACGATCTCGGACAGCTCCTCGTGCACCACGTGACAGCCGGCGAGCAGGGAACGCAGGTCCATCTCGACCAGCTTCGCCATACGGACGTTGTTGCGGAGGATCGCCCAGACGTCGGACTGCTCCACGCCTCCCCGCAGCAATCGCACCGGCGGACAGCGCAGGCCCTCCTGGTAGCAATCCGTCGCTTCGGGCGCGAAGGATCCGGGCACCATGCCACCCACGTCCATCATATGCGCCGAGTTGGCCGCCCAGGCCGCGATCCGACGCTCCGCGAACACCGGGCGGAGGACGAACACGTCGGAGGCGTGCAAGCCGCCCCCGTTGTGGGGATCGTTCACGAAGAAGACGTCTCCCGGCGCAATCGTCTCGCCGTGCACGGCGATCGTGGAACGCACGCAGTTCGTCGCGGCGTACCAGTGGAGGCGAATCTTCCCGCCCCCGACGATCAGGCCCCCTTTTGCGTCCAGCACGGTGCAGGAGTAGTCCTTCGAGTCGACGACCACGGGACTGATCGCTGTACGCTGGATGGCGGCGGCGCCCTGCTCGCAGAGCGCTTCCAGACGGTGCCTCAGGACTTCGAGTGCGATCGGATCCGTACTCATCCTTCCTCCCCGGCACCCCGGCCCTTCAGCTCGAGGTGCAGCGTTCCTCGTTCGTCGCTCCGGGCCCGCGCGCCGGCGGGTACCCAGATCGTCGTGTCCGCGGCGTCGACGATCGCCGGACCGGTGAACTCGTGTCCGGCCTCCAACGCCTCCGCGGCGTACACGTCCACCACCTGGGCGCGTTCGCGATCGATCCGTACGCTGCGACGCGATGCGCGCTCCGGCCTGGTTCCCACTCGGACGGACCCCGGGTCGCTCGCGAGGGATGCGCGCACGGTGCGGCCCGTGCCGATCGCGCGCAGCGCGACGAACTCGACCTGCGAATCGGTCACGAGCGTCGCTTCGCCGTAGCGGCGGGCGTAGGTGCGGCGGAAGTCCTCCAGGATGCCTTTCTGGTCGAGAGGCCCTTCGCCGATCGGAATGCTCAGCTCCCAGGTCTGGCGGTAGAAGCGCAGGTCGGCTTCGAAACGGACCGATCGCTGCGCTTCGGCGATGCCTGCACCGGCCACGTCCGCGTCCGCCTGTGCCCCGAGCTCGGCCATCTGCGACGCGAGACGGCCCTCATCGACGGGCATGATCTCGTCGACCGCGCGAGCTCTCTCGTTCTGCACGTCTGCCGACGCGGCCCCGAAAGCCGAGAGGACGGACGCTGCCCGCGGGACCAGCACCCTGGGAATCCCGACGAACTCGGCGATCAACGGGGTGAACAGCTGGCCGCAGCCCCCGAAGGACACGATCGCGAGCTTGCGCGGATCGAGTCCGCCCGACGCAAGGCGCGCCCGGACGGCCTTCACCATCTCGGCCAGCGCGATCTCGCGGATGCCCCAGGCGGTTTCCAGCTCGTTCAGGCCGAGCGCGGAACCCACGCGCGCGCAGGCACTGCGGGCCGCTTCGACGTCGAGACGCAGCGCACCGCCGAGGAAGGCCTCGGGATCGATGAAGCCGAGGACGACGAGCGCGTCGGTGACCGTCGGCTCGGTGCCACCGCGTCCGTAACACACCGGGCCGGGCAGCGCGCGCGCCGATTGCGGGCCCACGCGCAGCAGCCCGCGATTGTCGATCCAGGCGATCGATCCGCCCCCCGACCCGACCGACTCGACGTCGACGGTCGTCTGGGCGGTGAAGACGCCGTGCAGCTCGCCGCGCTGCCTGCGCTCGGGTGCGCCCTTGGTAATGAACGCGACGTCGAAGCTGGTACCGCCCATGTCGCAGCACAGCGCGTTCGCGACGCCGACGCTGGCCCCGACCTCGGCCGCCGCCACGGCGCCGGCCGCGGGCCCGGATTGGGCCAGGCGGATCGGTGCCCGGCGCGCCTCCTCGATCGTCGTCGTTCCCCCGCTCGCCTGGAGCAGCAGGAGGGGCACGCCCAATCCACGCTCGCGAAGCCGGTCCCGCAGGCGCTCGATCCCGTCGAGGGAATCGGCGGCGAACGCGTTCAGCACCGCCATCGTGGTGCGTTCGTACTCGCGAATGGTCGGATGAAGCTCGACTCCGCTGTGCGTGGGGATCTCGGGAAAGTGCCTCCGTAGGAGCGAGACCGCCCTCGTCTCGTTGGAGGGATTCCGGAACGACCAGAGGAAGGACACCGCGAACGCGTCGACTCCGTGGCCCTCGACCAAGCGATGCGCCGCGGCGAGGACCTCGTCGTCTTCGAGGCCGCGCAGGACCTTGCCGTCCCGGTCCACCCTCTCGTCGATCCCGACGATGCAGTCGGGATCCACGGGAACCCAGGGCATCTCGAGCCAGCCCTGATTGAAGACCCGGCGTCCGCGGGCGGCGGGAAGCTGGTATTCGAAGCCGCTCGTCGTGAGCAGGCCCACTCGCCGTCCCTTCCGTGTGGCCAGGACGTTGGTGACGGCCGTGGTTCCCAGACCGAAGCGGGCGACGCGACCTAGCAGCGTCTCGAGGGAGCAGCCGATCTCCCCGGCGACGCGCTCGCATGCCGCGACGACGCCATTGCCGAAGTCCTTCGGATCCGTGGGCGCCTTGGCCCGCCAGTTGTGGGATCCATCGCTGCAAACGACGTCTGTGAACGTGCCCCCGACGTCGATGCCGATCGCGAGTCCCGCCGAGTCCCGCACGCGCCTCTCCCCGCACCCCGCCGCGATCGAGCTCATGCATCGCGGGTTGTCCGTATGGCCCTATATGATCCCAAATCGTTCCTTGGATCCAACTCTACTACGAAATCGGTCAGAGATGTGGACCCAAAAGGGCGCATCGATCCAGAGGCCGTGGAGTGCGCGGCGGCCGGCTTGCGAGCCGCCGACGCGCCCTGGAACCACGGCGTCCAGACGGGTTACCATGCCCTCCCCAAGGGGTTCCGGCGGTGGGTTGGAGCGGACTCGACCACCTGGGCCTACCTGCGCCGGAATTAAGCGAGTGCCCGAAGACGCACCGAAGCTCGACGAACTCGACATGGAGCTCATCGAGGCGCTTCGCGTCAACGCGAAGGCCTCGAACACGGAGCTTTCGGACAAGCTCGGAGTCGCGAAACGCACCGTCGCGTCGCGCATCACGCGGCTCGCCCGCAAGCGGGTGATGCGCGTCACGGCGACCTTCGACATCCAGGGGGTCGGCTTCAACCTCCTGTCGATCCTGACGATCCGGGTCCGAGGGCGCCTAGTGGAGGACGTTGCGCGGGACATCGCCCGGATTCCGGAGGCCCTGTCCGTGCAGTCGGTGCTAGGCGGGAGCGACCTCGTGGTGACGATCGTCGCCCGCGACTGGGCACACCTGATCGAGCTCGTGGAGCAGGACCTCGGCCGGATCAAGGGCATCCGCGAGCTGCGCAGCGATCAGGTTCTCGCGACGCGCGCCCTGCGCACCGATCTCGGCATTCTGCGCGAGGAGCTCGATTCCGATACGCCCCGCGCGTTCTTCGATGCCATGGACCACTCGGACATCGGCTCCGGTCTCGATGCCCTCGATCGGCTCGTCATCATGCGACTGCAGGAGAACGGGCGGACGCCGCTCACGCAGATCGCGCGTGAGGCGCACGTTTCCGAGGGAACGGTGCGCTTCCGCCTCAAGCGGCTCGAAAAGGACAAGCGGCTGCGGATCAGCACGGTCGTCGACGCCGTCTCCGTGGGCTTCGCGTCGAATGCGTACGTGGCTCTGAAGGTGAGTCACGACCAGCTGAATGCCACCGCCAACGCGCTCGCCCGTATGAACTACATGAGCATGGTGGCGATCACGCTCTCCTGCGCGGACATCTGGGTGGCGGTGACCACGCCTGCTAGAACGACGCTCGCCTCGCTCCTCCAGGACGAGGTCGGGATGCTACCCGGCGTTCGCTCCATCGAGACCCACCAGATCGTCCACTTCTACAAGCACGATTACCGCTGGAACATGCGGATGGCCGGGCAGGAAGCGTCCCTGGAGGCGTGAGCCGGCTGCCCCGGGGCCCGGACCCGGGCAGAGACGCGCGGATTGGGCGCTTGACTTCATCATTCCGCTAGAATAGGGTCGGATTCGTTGCGATAACGATCCACCATTCGGCTCGATGGCGCCATTTCCCACAAACCGGTGTCTCGCCGGCGCTTCGGCTCGGCGGCTCTCGGCACAACGCGCGAGGATGCTCGGATGTCCCCCGCTCCTCCCCCGCTCCGTGATCTGCGCGTCGTGGAGCTCAGCGACCGAATCGCGGGCTCCTACGCGGCAAAGCTGTTCGTCGACGCCGGCGCCGAGGTGATCAAGGTCGAGCCGCCGGAGGGAGACCCCCTCCGACAGTGGACGGCGTCAGGCCGCGATCTGGCCGGCGAGGACTCAGCCCTGTTCTGCTTTCTGAACGCGGGGAAGCAGTCCTGGGTCGGCGCGCTCGAGGACGGGCGGATCGGAGAGCTGCTCGAGTCGGCGGACGTCGTGATCGAGACGCCGGGGTCCGGCTCTCGCCATCGGCAGGCGTGGCGCGAGAGGTTCCCGCACCTGGTGTGGGTCGCGATCTCTCCTTACGGCCTCGAGGGTCCTTGGGCCGAGCGTCCGGCCAGCGAGTTCACCGTGCAGGCGGAGTCCGGATCGGTGGCAGGCCGCGGACTCCGCAACCAGCCCCCGTTCATGGCCGGCGGTCGCATCACCGAGTGGGTGGCGGGCTCCTACGCCGCTGTCGCCGCGCTCGCCGCTGCACTTCGCGCGAGGCGGGACGGCGCGGGGGAGCGGATCGACGTCTCGATGCTCGAGATCGCAACCCTCACCATGACGCTGTTCTCGGACCTTTCCCACAGCCTCGCTTCCCGGCCCAAGCTGAAGAGCCCTCAGCGCAGCGTGGAGATCCCGTCCATCGAGCCCACGAAGGACGGCTGGGTGGGCTTCAATACAAACTCCCGCCAGCAGTATCAGGACTTCCTGCTGCTGATCGAGAGAACGGACCTGTTGGCCGACGAGGAGCTGGCCCTCATCGTCGGTCGGATCCGGCGCATGGAGGAGTGGAACGCGATCGTCCGGGACTGGACGCGACGTCATACGACGGAGGAAATCGTCGAGCGTGCCGCTCTGCTGCGGATCCCGGTGGGTCCCGTCCACGACGGAAAGGGGGTGCTCGACAACGAGCACTTCCGCGCGCGGGGAGTCTTCCGGCGCAGTCCCGAGGGCTTCCTCGAGCCCCGTAGGCCGTACCAGATCGGGGATGTCGAGCTCGCCGAGCGCCGTCCCGCGCCGAAGCGCGACGAGCACGGCGGGATCGCGCCGCGCACCGGGCGGCCCGCGGCGAAGCGCGGTGCCCAGGCAGCGCTGCCGCTCGACGGGATCCGCGTGCTCGACGCGACGGGGTGGTGGGCCGGTCCTTCGGCGGGGCACATCCTGGCCGCGTTGGGAGCCGAGGTCATCCACCTCGAATCGATCCAGCGTCCCGACGGGGGGCGGATGTTCACTGGGCGCGCCACGGGGAACCACAGCGCCTGGTGGGAGCGCAGCCCGCTCTTTCTCACCGTCAACGCCAACAAGAAGAGCCTCACCCTCGACCTGCGTCACGTAGCCGGGATCGATCTCTGCCGCAGCCTCATCCGTGAGTGCGACGTCGTCCTGGAGAACTTCTCGCCGCGCGTGTTCGAGAACTTCGGGCTCGGCTGGAATCAGCTGCACGCCCTCAGCCCCCGCACGATCCTGGTACGCATGCCCGCCTTCGGCCTCGACGGGCCATGGCGCGACCGGGTCGGGTTCGCCCAGACCATGGAGCAGGTGACCGGTCTGGCCTGGCTCACCGGTCACGCCGACGACCAGCCCCGCGTGCAGAGTGGTCCCTGCGACCCTAACGCCGGCATGCACGCGGCCTTCGCCGCGCTGGTGGCCCTCGCGGAGCGGGAGCGCTCCGGAGAGGGGCGGTTCGTCGAGTGCGCGATGGTGGAGAGTGCGCTCAATGCCGCCGCCGAGATGATCGTCGAGTACTCGGCCTACGGGCACCGGATGCAGCGCGACGGCAATCGAGCTCCCTGGGCGGCACCCCAGAACCTGTACGCCTGCCGCGGCCAGGAGGAATGGCTCGCCCTCTCGGTGGAGACTCCGGAGCAGTGGGAGGCGCTGAAGGACGTGCTGGGCAGGCCCGCGTGGGCAGCGGATCCCGGTCTCGCCACGCTCGCGGGACGTCGTGCCGCGCACGACGCGATCGACGCGGAGCTGGCGAAGTTCGCCGCGGAGCGCGAGCTCGAGCCCCTTCTCGAGGAGCTGATCGCCCGCGGCGTCCCGGCGGGTCGGGTGCGCGATGGGCGGACCGTGAGCGATCACCCTCAACACGAGGCTCGGGGCTTCTACGAGCAGGTGGTCCATCCCGTCGCCGGGACACACCCGGTCTCCACCGTTCCGTTCCGTTTTGCGAGCTGCCAACGCTGGGTGCGCACGCACGCGCCCACGCTGGGTCAGCACAACGCCGACATCCTCGGCGGTCTGCTCGGGCTGAGCAGCACGCGGATCTCGGAGCTCGAGAAGAGTGGTGTCGTGGGAAGCCGCCCGCTGGGCGTCTGATCCCGCGCCGACGGGTGAACGGTTGGGGGACTCGTGATCCAGGACTCCCATCCCCTCTCTCCGGCAGCCTTCGCCGCGGATGCGATCGACGCGGAGACGCGGCAGGTGCGCGCTCGCCTCGAGGAGTCGGTGCGCCGCAGTCCGCCCGCCCACACGCTGACGCCCCGTCAGCATCGCGAGCTCCAGGAATCGGGAGAGAGCTTCGGGGGTCCGATCCGCACCGTCGACGCAGCGCGTACCCGTAGCGTCGACGCCGGAGGTCTGAAGGTCCCCGTGCGCCTGTTCGTACCCGACGAGGTGCGCGGAGTGCTGTTCACGATCCACGGCGGAGGCTTCGTGATGGGCGCCGCTCATCACTCCGACATCCGGAACTGGCAGATCGCGCGGCACTGCTCGCTGGCGGTCGTGACCCCGGACTATCGTCTGGCGCCCGAGGCACCCCATCCCGCGGCGCTGAACGACTGCGAGGCGGTCGCGCTGTGGCTGCTCGATCACGGCAGGGCCGAGCTGGGCAGCGACACGCTCCTGATCGGCGGCGAGTCGGCGGGAGCCAACCTCGCGGTCGCGACACAAGTGCGTCTGCGGGACCGCCACGGCTACCGGTTCCGCGGTGCGAATCTGCTGTTCGGCTGGTTCGACCTCTCCCTCACGCCGAGCGTCCGCGCCTGGGGCGATCGCGAGCTCGTGCTCAGCGCTCGGTTTCTCGAGCAGATGGCGCGATGCTACGCCGATCCCTCGCGTCATCGGGATGCCGAGGTCTCGCCTCTCTACGCAGACCTCGCAGGCCTCGGCAGCGCGCTCTTCACCGTGGGCACGCTGGACCCGCTGCTCGACGACACACTCTTCCTCTACGCGCGCTGGATCGCCGCCGGCAACCCGGCGCGACTCGCCATCCATCCGGGAGCGGTCCACGCCTTCACCGGCATCTCCAGCGAGCTGGCGCGCAAGGCGAACCGGGTGATCGAAGGGGGCCTGCTCGCGCAGCTGACGGGGGAGGCGGAATCGTGGCGATGAAAGCCTCTTCGACGACCGGGGTGCTCCCGCTCCTGCTCGAGGACATCGAGGTCGGGCTCGAGCTGGAGAGCGAGGCCACCACGGTCGACGAGGACGAGATCCGTACCTTCGCGGAACGTTGGGATCCCCAGGTCTTCCACGTCGACCCGGAGGCCGGACGTGCCTCGATCTTCGGGGGTCTGGTCGCGTGCAGCGCCCACGTCTTCTCGATCCAGTCGCGGCTGGCGCATCGCCTGTCCCCCCCGTTCCTCGTGCTGGCGGGACTCGGCGCCCGCGAGCTTCGCTTCGAGAATCCGGTTCGTCCCGGCGACCGGTTGGTGCTCCGCGCCCGCGTCGTGGCGAAGCGCGTCGCGCGGCGCGGTGACCGGGGGGTAGTGGAGCAGGAGCTACGGATCGTGAACCAGCGCGGAGAGACCGCGATGCGCATGCTGGGCAGCGTGCTGGTGGCGGGTCGCGCCTACTCCGAGGTCGCGTCGTGACGTACCGCGTGATCCAGTTCGCCACCGGCGAGTGCGGCCAGGTGGCCGTGCGCGCGATCGCCGAGCATCCCCAGCTCGAGCTGGTGGGCGCCCGCGTCTACAGCCCGGCGAAGGTCGGCCGCGATGTGGGTGAGCTCTGCGGCACGCGTCCGCTCGGGATCGTGGCGACCGACGACGAAGAGGCGCTGCTAGCGCTCGACGCCGACTGTGTGCTCTGGATGGGCGAGGCGACCATGTTCGGACCGGGTGCAGGGCCGGAGAGCGGTGTCGACGAGTTGTGCCGCATCCTGCGATCGGGCAAGAACGTGATCACGATCGTACACATGTTCCTCCTGCACCCGCCCTCGCTGCCCGCCGCCGTGCGGGATCCGATCGAGCGCGCCTGCGAGGAGGGCGGTGTGTCGCTGCACGCGACCGGCATCGACCCCGGCTTCAACGCCGAGGTACTCGGGCTGCTCCTCTCGGGTCTGTGCTCGCGGATCGACGAGCTTCGAGCCCGTGAGATCCTCGACTACGGGATGCACAACAACCGGCAGATCCTGTTCGATGTGCTCGGCTTCGGCGGTCCGCCGGAGTGGGAGTCGCCGATCTTCGGCCCGTCGATGCAGGCCACCTACGGAGCCTGCCTGCGCCTGATGGCCGACGGGCTCGGTGTCCGTCTCGACGACGTGCGTTTCGTGCGCGAGGTGGCTGTTGCGCCCGAGAGCTATGAGGTTCCGGCAGGGTGGATCGAGGCGGGCACGGTATCGGGGATCCGGTTCCAGTTCGACGGACTGATCGCCGGTGAGCCGCGACTGGTCATCGAGCATGTGACACGCCTGGGCGCGGATCAGGCGCCCGACTGGCCCCAGGGTCACGGGTACTCGGTCCTCGTGCGGGGTGAGCCCTCGCTCCACCTCGAGCTCGAGCTCGGGGAAGCCGGCGACCGCGATCCCCTCTACTACACGAAGACGCAGCACGTCGCCGTTCCGATGCGGGCGGTGCACTCGATACCGGCCATCTGCCGGGCAGCTCCGGGAATCCGTAGCCTGCTCGAGCTGCCGATGATCCCCGGCGGCTTCACCCTCGCTGCTTCGGCCTGATCGAACGTCGCTCAGACCAGCTCGTAGTCCGCGAGGTTCGGCTTCTGCGTCCAGCGCCAGTAGTCGAGCAGCCGCCACGGGCTATTGGTGGTGATGCGGCCCTGCGCGTTGCGGTAGTAGGACTCCTGCCGCCGATCGGTCCAGATCGTGCTGCCGAGCTTCTGGTCGAGCCGCCGGTTGAAGTCGTCGTGCACATCCTGGCGGCAGTCGAGCGCTCGGTGGCCTCCCTCCAGGAGCAGCTGGATGCAACCCATCGCGTAGCGCACCTGGAGCTCGTGCATCGTGCACACGCTTCCCGCGCGCGGGTTGGTGTTCGGTCCGTAGAGGCAGAAGAGGTTCGGGAAACGGGGAATGGTGATTCCCAGATACGCCCGAGCTCCGTCATGGCTCCAGACGTCGGAGAGCTTCACGCCGCCGCGCCCCTCGATCGCCATCGGCCAGAGATAGCGATCCGCCCAGAATCCGGTCGCGAGCACGACCGCATCGAGCTCGAGCTCGCGGCCGCCCCGCATCGCGATGCCCCTCGTCGTGATCCGCTCGATCGGATCGGTGATCAGCTCCACGTTGTCGCGCCGAAGCGCGTCGAACCAGCCGTTGTCGAGGATGAAGCGCTTGGCCATCGGCGGATAGCCGGGCAGGCACTTCTTCACCAGCTCCGGGTCGTCACCGATCTTCTCCATCAGGTACGCGACGAGCTGGCGCCGGACGCCTTCGTTCGCCTCGCTCACCGAGTCCGGGTGCCTCCAGCCGGGATCGACCTCCGAGAACAGGCACGCGCGGTCGGAGAAGGCCGAGAAAATGCGCAGCCTCAGCCAGTACGGGTAGTAGGGGAGGTTCGCGTGCAGCCACTCGCGGTCCGGTCCGAGCGGGTCCCGGTAGCCGGGGACCCCGAACACCCAGCCCGGTGAGCGCTGGAAGATCGCCAACTGTCCCACGACGGGCGCGAGCGCGGGGACCAACTGCATCGCACTCGCGCCGGTTCCGACCACCGCAACGCGTTTGCCGCGCAGATCGCAATCACGGTCCCAGCGGGCGGTGTGGAAGATCGGACCGGCGAAGTCGCCGACGCCCTCGAGGTCGGGCATCCGCGGACGGTTCAGCATGCCGACCGCACTGATTACGGCGTTCGCCCGGAACACTCGTTCGCCGCCGTCGGGCTCTCGGAGGAGCAGGCGCCAGGTGCCGCGCGCCTCTTCCCAGCGTGCGGAGACCACCTCGCAGCCGAAGCGGATCCGCGAGAGCACGTCCCGCTGGCGGGCGACGTGCTCCAGGTAGCCGCGGATCTCCTGCTGCCTCGCGAACGTGTGCTCCCAGGCGTAGTCGACCGCGAAGGTGTACGAGTACCACTGGCTCGGTACGTCCACGCGAGCGTCCGGATAGACGTTCTCCCACCAGGTTCCCCCGACGCCCTGGTTCTTCTCGAACACGGTGTACGGGACGCCCGCCTGCTGACAGCGGATCGCGGCGCACAGGCCTCCGATGCCCGCGCCGATGATCGCGACGCGGAACCCGTTCAGAGCGTCCAGCGAGGGCGGATGTGCCCAGCGGAGAGCGCGGTCGTCACCGGCGAGTCCGAGCTCTTCGAGGTAGAGGTCGACGTAGTCGGCGGGAATCTCGGCGCCGACGCAGAGGTGAAGCATGCCCGCGAGCTCGTCGCGCGAAGGCGGCGGCCGCCGCTCGACCCGACCTTCGAGGTAGGCGCGAAGCCAATGGAACGCCCTCTCGCGGACGAGGGCTACCGCCTGCGGATCCGTGATCGCGGGGATCTCACCGAGCAGGGACGGTTCGGTGCCCAGCTCGATGCGGACGAGATCCTCGTCGCCGGTGAGCTGATAGATCGCCGTGCGAAGGGCCGTCGGGTCGGCCTGTTCGAGCGCGCGCCGGATTGCGGCGTCGTCGACTCCCGCTCTGATCCCGCTCACGCTCGCGTCGATCCCCCGCCAGAAGAAGCGCGACTGCTACTCGCGGATCACGATGGGAAGTCCCGTCGTCCCCCGGTTCACGCCCACCGAGCCCTGGCCTCGAGCGAAGTAGGTGGCCGAGCCCTCCGGCGTGGCCAGGACCGGACCCGCGGCCACGAGCCCACCGTCCACCGCGAGCGCCTGCCCGGTCACGAACCGGGACTCGTCGCTCGCGAAGAAGAGGGCGGCGTTGGCGATGTCTTCGGGCAGTCCGGCTTCCGGCCAGGGCTGGCTCCGGGCGGCCTGCTCGAGGTGCGCCTCCGGCGGGTCGTCTCCGTGCATCATCGGCGTGACGATCACGCCCGGGCAGATCGCATTCACGCGAATGCGCCGGGCCGCCAGCTCGAAGGACGCCGCTCGCGTCAAGCCGTTCACTCCCGCCTTCGCCGCCGTATAGGCTTGCGGTCCGATCGCACCGTGGAAGGCCGCGACGGAGGAAGTGCTGATGATCGAGCCCCCCCTTTCGTCCATGGCCGCCGCTCCGTACTTGATCCCGAAGAAGACGCTCCGCAGGAGTACCTGGAGGGAGTAGTCGAAGTCATCGGTGCGGGTGCGCGTGATGGGCCCGAAGGCGCCCGGGACGCCGGCGTTGTTGAGCACGCAGTCGAGGTGTCCGAATCTCGCGACCGCATCGGCGACGAGCGCCTTCACGTCGTCCTCCTTCGCCACGTCGGCGATGCGGAAGCAGACGTGCTTCTCGTATCCGGCGCTCTCGGCGAGGCCCCGGGTCTCCTGGGCGTTGCGCTCGTTGACGTCGCCGAACGCCACTCGGGCGCCCTCTGCGAGGAAGCGCAGGACGGTGGCGCGACCCATGCCGCTCGCCCCCCCCGTGATCACCGCGACCTTGCCTTCGAGTCGACCCGCCATGGCACTCCGGGCGCCCGCTCCCCGTTCCCGGGCGAGACCTGTCGGTTACGATATCGATTAATATTACTACAAGTAGTAACCCATGCGTTAAAAATATGACGTTTCTGGTGCGTCTCTAGTAGAATAATCGCCCTGCGGAACGCAGCGTGTCCCGGTCCGTTCGGGCCGGAGCGGAGAGGGTCATCGATGAGCGGGGCGAGCAGCGCGGACGATCGCAGCCTCCTGTCTCCCGACCACTACGCGCGCGACGGCTATCCGCACGCCGCGTGGGAGCGCCTCCGTCGCGAGGATCCGGTCCACTGGGTGGAGGACTGGGGCGGCGACCCCTATTGGGCGCTCACTCGGCAGCGCGAGATCATCGCGGTGTCTCGCCAACCGGAGCTCTTCATCAACGGAAAGGGCTTCGGGTTGTTCCCCTATGAGGACCAGGTGGACACCGGGCAGCGGCAGATGATCGACATGGATCCGCCCGATCATCAGAACTACCGCTCGCTGGCGAGCAAGTACTTCACGCCGCGCGCGCTGGTGCCGCTGACGAAGCAGGTGGATCGGATCGCTACTCAGGTGCTCGATCGCGTGGCCAGCGACAACGAACCGGTCGAGATCGACTTCGTCTCCTCGGTGGCCTCGCTGCTGCCGATCTGGGTGATCGCCGAGATGCTCGGGGTGCCCACCTCCGATTGGGAGCGCATCTTCCATTGGACGAACGAGGCCGTCGGTGCCTCGGATCCCGAGTACCAGCGCGGGCGCTCCACGGAGGAGACGCGCATGGCAGCGCTCGGCGAGATGGTTGCCTACTTCGACGCGCTCGCGGAGGACCGGAGGGGAGATCCCAGGGACGATCTGGCCACCGTGCTCGTGCAGGCACGCATCGACGGTGAGGCGCTTCCCCGGAACGAGCTGCTCTCCTACTTCTCGATCCTGATCGCCGCGGGCAACGAGACGACCCGGAACGCTACCAGCAGTGGCTTCCTGGCCCTGATCGAGCATCCCGATCAGCTCGACCTGGCGCGCCGTCGCCCGGAGCTCCTCGACTCCCTGGTGGAGGAGGTCTTGCGGTATACGTCGCCGGTAGTCCACATGGCTCGTACGGCGAGTCGCGACGCGGAGATCGGTGGCAAGAAGATCCGCGCGGGGCAAAAGCTCGCGATGTTCTATCCGTCCGCCAACCGCGACGAGAGCGTGTTCGTCGATCCGCACTCCTTCCAGATCAGCAGGCGGCCGAACCGGCACCTGGCCTTCGGGGTCGGCGAGCACTTTTGCCTCGGCGCCCACGTGGCCCGCCTCGAGCTACGCGTGATCTTCCGCCACCTGCTGCAGCGGCTCGATTTCGTCGAGCTGGCCGGGCCCGTCCAGCGGGTCCGCATGGCAGCGGTGGGAGGCATCAAGCACCTGCCCGTACGGTGCCGTATCAGGAAGGGGTCCACATCGTGACGATGCCGCAGAACATTGGAATCATCGACACGATGATGTCGGTCGGTACCGAGGCCTCACAAGAGGGCTACGAGCGCGTTCGCCCGATGCTGCGAGACGAAGCCAGCCGACAGGGCAGCAAGGACACGCTCCGGTACCTGTTCAAGGACAACATGGCGAGGGAGCACTCGCTGGAGCACGTCCTCGAGCAGATGGACCGGTTCGGCGTGGAACGCAGCATGATTCCGGTGGGCGACCGCCGGCTGACCGCACAGCGCGCTCTGCGTGAGCACCCGGACCGTTTCTTCAGCGACTATGAAGTGGACCCGAACGAGGGCATGGAAGCGCTTCGCACCATCGAGCGCATGAAGAAGGAGTGGGACATCAAGGCGGTATCTCTCACCCCTTCGATGGTGTTCCCGCAGTGTCCTCTCTCGGACAAGCGCCTCTACCCGATCTACGCGAAGTGCATCGAGCTCGACCTCGTCTTCGTCACCACGGCGGGTGTGCCCGGCCCGCGCGTCCCGATGGCGGCCCAGGATCCCTACGCACTCGACGAGGTGTGCTGGTTCTGGCCCGAGCTTCGCATCGTGGTCCGGCACGGTGCCGAGCCCTGGACCGACCTGCTCGTGAAGCTGATGCTCAAGTATCCGGGTCTGCACTTCTCGACCACCGGCTTTGCGCCGAAGCACTACCCGAAGGCGATCATCCAGTACATGAACACGCGCGGGGCGGAGAAGGTGCTCTACGGGGGTCACTTTCCGATGGGCCTCACCCTCGAGCGCATCATGAAGGAGCTGCCCGAGCTGCCGCTACGGGACGAGGTGTGGCCGAAGTACTTGCGCGAGAACAGTCTGCGCGTCTTCAAGCTCGATGAGTAGAAGGCCGTTCCCGAGCGCTCGACAGCGAGGAGGGGCAGCTTGCTGATCGAGATCCGGAACTACCACATCGATCCCGGCACCTTCGAAGGCTACAAGGAGTGGGCCCGCACGATCGCCGTCCCGTTCTTGAAGCGCAACTACGACGTCCTCGGCTTCTGGATCAACTCCGAGGAGGAGCCCGAGGTCGCGAAAGGGAAGCCTGACGTACTGGGGACGGCGAACGTGACCTGGATCGTTCGCTGGCACGACATGTCGCAGCGAAACGAGATGCTGCAGAGGACCACGGCCTCCCCCGAGTGGCAGGAGATCTTCAGCAAGCTTCCGGGCGGTCTCAAGAACTACCTTCGCATCGAGTCGAAGTTCACCGAGGCCCTCTGAGTCCAGAGACGGGAGGCGAGGTCAGGCCGTCTCACCCGGCGACGTCCTGGACGTCCGAGGGGTCGAACTCCCAGGCGGCGAAGGGATCGCCGCCGGCGTCGTAGCGGGCCTGTGCCGCCCGTGTCCGCTCGAGCATCTCGAGAGCGTGCTCCTTCCAGACGTCGGCATGGACCTCCGCCTCGACCTTGAAGGCGTCGCGCATCGAGGCTTGATCGAGTCCGAGGCCGACGCTCTTCTTCGTGGCCCGGATCGCGAACGCAGGCCGCGATGCGATCAGCGCGGCCCAGCGGATCGTCTCCTCTCGCAGGCGCGCGTCCGGGACGACGCGGTTCACGAGCCCCCATTGCAGGGCCTTTCGCGCGCTGATCGGGCGCCCGTCGACCATCATCTCCAAGGCGCGCGCCTCCCCGATCAGGCGGGGTACGCGCGACGTTCCGCAGCCAGCCGCGAGCAGCCCGAGCGTGGCCTCGGGCAGCGCGAAGGTCGCCGACTCGCCGGCAATGCGCAGGTTCGCGGTGGAGAGCAGCTCACAGCCACCACCCCAGGCGATCCCGTTGTTCGCGACGATGGAGATCATGGGGCCGACTCGCAGCTCGCGTCCCAGGCGCGCGATCGCAGCGACGTCGCCAGCAGGAGTCCCGCCGCCGAAGATCACGCAGATCTCCTCGAGTGACATGTGCGCCACGAAGTAGCCGGGCACGTCCGACGCGAGGACCACGACCCTCGCTCCGGAAGCCTTGACCTCGAGGACCGCCCTCTCCAAGGCCTCGGCGAGAGCGATGTCCAGGAAGTTGCGCGGAGGGTTGTCGATCAGCACCAGGCCGACTCCGTCGGCGGGATAGGAGACACGTGCGGTTCCGGGCATCCGGGCTTCCTTTCTTTCGATCTACCGATTCCAGGTCACTTCAGGGCGAGCGCGTTCGCCGTGGAGCCGGCCCCACCGGGAAGGTGCAACGGGCTCGAGACGAGGAAGCTCGCGAAGCGGCGATCCCGGGCGCAGTCCTCGGCCAGCGCCTCGAGATTCCACAGCTCTCCCACCGCCATCCCCAGCAGCGGAATCAGCCGCCGATGGAGCGAGCCCCCTGACTCCTTGCCGGTCGGCTGCACCTCCAGGGCGACGTTGTCGGCCACGACCGCAGCGACGCGGTGGTCCCAGAGGAACTCGGCCATCTCCTCTACCGCCGACAGACCCGGGGATCCCTCCTCTGGCGCAAAGGTCCGCCGCAGCTCCGGGGTGGCGGCGAGGTAGTGTGCGAGCCAGCCGGTCCGGAGCATCAGCACGTCGCCCTGCTCGAGCGCGACGCCCTGGGAGTCGAGCGTCTCCTCGAGCAGGGAGACGGAGATCGGAAGATGCCGATCCGGCGCGATCCGCTCGCCTCGTGCCTCGCAAAGGCGCGCGACGTCGACCAGGACGCCGCGCGTCGCGATTCCGCGCGCCGCCCAGTGCTCGATGCCCAACCTGCTCCCCGATTCCCCGGTCACCTCGTCCTGCCGTACGCCGTTGTAGAAGCCGTAGCGTCGGTGCGCGAAGTGGCTGAGCGCATCCCACTGGCTCGATGCCTGGGGGAAGAATCCATCGATGACGTCGTCCCGAACGATGCCCTCGCCCAGCTCGAGAAGCGTGCGCCGGTAGGGCGCCCGGGCGAAGAAGGGCGGGTCGGGAACGTCGAGGGGAAGATCGAGATTGAACACCCGACCGCTCTCCACCAGACGGGCGGCGTCGCGCGTCTTTTCCTCGGTGATGAAATTCAGTGTGCCGATCTCGTCGCCCGATCCGAATACCTCCCAGGACGAGCCCGGAGGCAGTCCGCTCCGGATCGGAAGGTCGCGATAACGCGGATACATCTGCGATTCCCTCTTCAAGGTGCCTCGCTCCTCGTGAACAGGCTGTGCCACGCTACGCGGGCCATGATCTCGGGCCGAAACAGCACGCTGGGTGGATCGACGAGATTGGCGACGCTCAAGAATCGGGTGGCCACCGAACGATCGTAGGGCAGCAGACGCGAGACGCGGTCCGTGTAGCTCTGGATCAGCCGAGCGACGCCGCCGGGGCGTTTGCCCTCGGTCTCCGGAAAGCGCAGATCCTCGCCCGTCGCCATCAGCCACGGAACCTTGGCGATCTCGTTCAGCGCCCGGAAGAAGCGAGCGGGGAATCCCTCGCCGTCCTCTTGCCTTCTCAGCATGGTGTCGAGCTGGATGGCCTCGCGAGCGGCCACGGTCATGCCCTGTCCGTAGATCGGATTGAAGCCGCAGTACGCGTCTCCCATCACGAGGAAGCGCCCGGGCAGTCGCTTCAGTCTCTCGTAGTGGTGGCGCCGGTTCTCGGTGCGGCGGTAGCCGTAGACCGGAGACAGGGGCGTCGCATCCGCGATTGCCTCGTAGAGCGCCGGCGAGGCCAGGCTGCGCGCAAAGTCGAGGAAGCCGCCCTCGTCGGTGGGGGGATAGTCCTTGTTCGAGCCCGCCAGCGTCACGGTCCAGCGACCTCCATCCACCGCGAGAATTCCCCCACCCCGCAGCCTGCCGGTGCGCGGGTCCGACAGCACGACCAGGTAGCGCCAGTCGAAGCTTCGATCGCTCGGGACCTCGTACCAGCGAGACGCGTAGCCGAGGTGCGCGTTCACGACCGTCTCGGCCGGTGGCTCGTATCCCAGCTCGCGCAGCCACAGCGGGCCCTTGGAACCGCGTCCACTCGCGTCGACGACGCGGCCCGCCGCATCGACGACGAGGTCGGACTCCAGCTCCGCAAGGCGGCCGTCGCGCCGCGATCTGCTCACCACGCCGGTCACGGCGCTTCGTTCGGCGTCGAACAGGAGCCGAGTGACCTCCCTCTCGATCTGGAACTCGACGTTTCGACGCAGGCGAACCTGGCTGCGCAGATACCACTCCAGGGTCACGCGGCTGACTGCGAGGCTCACGATTCCGCTGGGGAACCTCTTCGTCCAGCCGCCCGGAGTCAGGTACCCGCCGTCTCGTGCCATGTCCACCTCGGAGACTCCGAGGTCGCGCAGATCATCGGTTAGCGAGGGGAAGAGTTTCTGCATCGCCTCGCGACCGCTTGCCAGCAGGATGTGGAAGTGCCGGTCCTGAGGGACACCGTGGCGGAACTCGGGTCGCTCCGGGAGTGCGTCGTGCTCTACGATGGTGACGCGCGCGAAGTGATCGCTCAGCACTCGCGCCGCCATCAGTCCGGCCAGGCTTCCTCCGATCACGATCGCGTGCTCTCGGCTCGAAGGTCGCGTCATGTCCGTCCCGTCCGATGACGTGCTCGAAGTCAACCGCGCAGAGTTCGAAAGAACCGGCGAACGTCCGCGACGAGGAGCTCGGGAACCTCCATCGCGGCGAAGTGGCCGCCTCGTGGCATCTCGCTCCAGTGCACCACGTTGAAGGCGCGCTCCGCCCAGCGACGCGGCGGTCGCGAAGGCTCCTTGGGAAAGATTGCACAGCCGGTCGGGACGGTGACGAACTCGGGTGTCGGCCCCGTGAGCCCCGCGCGGGCGGCCTCGTAGTAGAGACGATTCGCCGAATTGATCGTCTCCGTGACCCAGTAGATCGTGATGTTGGCGAGCATCTCGTCCTTCGTGAAGCTCTTTTCGACGTCGCCTCCGCAGTCGCTCCACGCGCGAAACTTCTCGACGATCCAGGCCGCGAGACCCGCTGGAGAGTCGTTGAGCCCGTAGCCGAGGCTCTGGGGCTTCGTGGACTGGATTGCCCCGTAGCCGACCCCGGTCGCTCGGAACTGGACCCACTCGGTCGCCGCGCGCCGTTCGGCTTCGCTCAGCTGATCGAAGTCGGGCGACGTCCTCCAATCGGAGAAGAACGCCCGAGTGGGCGTCATGTCCGGTTGCGGAGGGATGCCCGTGACCAGGTTGATGTGCAGGCCCGCGATCGACGACGCATCGACCACCGCCAGGTTCGAGCCGACGGTGCTTCCCCAGTCGCCTCCCTGGACGCCGTAGCGCGCATAGCCCAGCCGCTTCATCAGTTCGGCGAATGCCTGAGCGATGCGGCGGGGGTGCCATCCGGGCTCCCGAGTGGGTCCCGAGAATCCGTATCCGGGCAGGGAAGGGCACACGACGTGGAAGGCGTCTCGTCTCGAGCCGCCGTGGGCCTCGGGGTCGACGAGCGGACCGATCGCCTTGACGAACTCGTAGACCGATCCGGGCCAACCGTGGATCAGCACGAGCGGAAGCGCGTCGTCTACGGGAGATCGAACGTGGATGAAGTGGACGTTCTGGCCGTCGATCTCCGTGCGGAAGTTCGGGAACGCGTTCAGTGCCGCTTCCTGGCTCCGCCAGTCGAACTTCTCGCGCCAGTACTCGCAGAGCTCCCGGGCGTAGGCCAGGTCGGTCCCGTAGTCCCAGCCCGAGCCCGGCAGGGCATCGGGCCAGCGGGTGCGGGCCAGCCGCTCGCGCAGATCCACGAGTACGGAATCACCGACCCGGATGCGGAACGGCTCGATCCGCCGCCGACCCCCCCGCATCGAGGGGGTCATCTGCGCCACTCCTTTCCGAGGCCGTCGCGGGTCTCGGTGCGCATCGCTTCGCGACGACCCGGGACCATGATACGATTCGGAAACATATGAACCCGATATTTGGCTCGATATCGTACATCGATGGGCGGTGGGAGTGCAGATTATTTCACTGCAATCCGCGAGGGCGGGAAACGGGCCGCCACGCCCGGCCGGTGCCTCGCCCGGGGTGCGGGGCGCTCGCGCGCGGCGCAGCCGCGATCAGGAGACCGGGCGCAGTCGGTAGCGGATCGGCAGGTGCTTGATGCCCCCCACCACGTTCATGCGCAGCCGCTCGACGGGTCCGTCGACCTCTACGAAGTCGAGCCGGTCCGCGAGGTGGCGGAAGATCGCCCGCAGCTCCATCCGCGCGACGTGAGAGCCCAGGCACACGTGCTCGCCCACCCCGAAGGCCAGGTGGCGGTTCGGGTGGCGCTCGATACGAAATTGATCGGGCTCGTCGAACACGCTCTCGTCCCGGTTTGCGGAAGGGTAGAACAGGACGACGCGTTGCCCGGCGCGGATCGTGCGGCCGGTCAGCTCGATGTCGTGCGCCGCGGTGCGGCACATGTGGATCACCGGTGACACGTAGCGCAGGATCTCCTCGACGAGCCCGTCGAGGAGATCGGGCCGGCGCCGTACGAGCTCCAGCTGATCCGGGTTCTCGATCAGGGCGAGCAGTCCCCCACTCGTCGCGTTGCGCGTGGTCTCGTTGCCGGCGGCCAGTAGCATCGCGAAGTAGGACAGGCGCTCGTACACCGGCATCGGCTCCCCCTCGATCCGCGCGTGGACGAGCACCGAGGCGAGATCGTCCTGGGGGTTGCGTCGGCGGTCCTCCGAGAGAGCCTCGAAATACCCGAACATCTCCTGGATCGCAGCCGCCCGCGTCTCGGCTACCGAACGTCCCTGTTGGTACTCCGGGTCGGCCGCACCCACGGCGGCATTCGTCCAGTGGAACAGGTTCATCCAGTCGCTGTTGGGAACGCCGAGCATCTCGGCGATCACCCAGATCGGCAACAGCGCCGCTACGTCCTCGACGAAATCGATCCGGGCCGTCTCGTCGCCGCCGGTGACGACCCGATCCAGGACCTCGTTCGTGATCTGGTCGACCTGCTTCTGAAGCGGGACGAGGGCGCGCGGCGTGAACCGCTTGCTCACCAACGAGCGGTAGGTCTGATGCTCGGGTGGGTCCATGTCCAGCAGGTTGCGTCCGCCCTCCGCCTCCTCGCCGTGTGGCGACAGAGTGAAGCCCGGACTGCTCAGGAAGAGATCGGGGTGCTTCGAGATCTCGATGATCTCCCGGTGTCGGGTGATCGCCCAGTACGGATCTCCCGCCCATTCGGCGACCCAGTGCACGGGGTCCTGCCGGCGCAGGCGCGCCCAGGCCGCGTGCGGACAGCCGTGCCGCGCGTACTGGTCCGGGCTCAGCAGGTCGCGATCGCTCGCCTCGGAAGAGCCGGTGTCGGGCATGAGATGCTCTCTCCTGTCGTGACGATAGCGGCACGTCAACGGAAGGCCGGCAATACCTCGGTCGCCATCAGCTCGAGATGCTCATCGCTCCACTCGGCGGGGAGTCCCGGCGGGACCGTCCAGCTGATCCAGCGGTCGATGGCGTAGCGCTCGACGACGCTGCGGACGTATTCCCGCGCCTCGTCGGGTCGCACGAAGCGGACGCCCAGGCCGCGCAGCTCGTCCGGCCCGAGGCCTGCCGGCCCGGCCGCATCCTCGCCGCGCGCCCAGGCGCCGTAGCGGGCCATCTGGTAGCCGATGTGCGGAGCCGCCTCGCGCAGACGCGCGTCCGGGTCGCGCGCGACCACGAGCCACTGCTCGAAGTAGATCACCTCGCATTCATCGGCGTTCCGGCCGAGCTTCTCGAACTCCTCCCGGTACACGCGGATGCCCGCGCCTGCGTCGTGCGTGCCATTCACGATCACGCCATCCGCCAGGCGAGCCGCGCGGCGCACGGCCGCCTCGCTGATGCCACCGATCAGGATCCGGAGCGGCCGCTGCGCGGGGAGGGGCCGGATCCCGTCGCAGCGCAGCCGGTGGTGCTTGCCGGAGAAGGCGAGTGCGTGACCGGCGAACAGCGCCCGGAGGATCGCGATCTCCTCTTCGAAGCGCTCCACTCGAGAGCCCCAGTCGGCCTCGAAGCCCTCGTATTCCTGGGGTCGGTATCCCAGACCGACACCCAGGTCGAGACGACCCCGTGAGATCACGTCGACGACGGCGGCGTCCTCGGCGAGCCTCACCGGATCGTGGACGGGGAGCTGCACCACCGCGGTACCGATCCGGATGCGACGTGTCCTCGCCGCGATCGCCGCTGCCACCGGCAGGCACGAGGGCAGGTAGCCGTCGTCGATGAAGTGGTGCTCCGAGAGCCACACGTCGTCCCAGCCGAGATCCTCGGCACGGGCGATCTGGTCGATGGACTGCTGGTAGAGATCGCAGGAGTCGCGCGGCCAGGCGAGGGGATTCCGGAAGTCGTACCAGAGCCCGAAGCGCAGACTCTTCATCGCTCGTCCTCTCGTGTCGTTGTCCGCTAGAGGCGGAACGGGCGCCGGCGGGTCAGACCGTTCTCGACGGCGGCACCGAGGATCAGGGTGGGCGCCGCGCGGCCGTCGCGCGGGTTGTTCGAGCTCTCCAGGTCGCAGGTTCCGACCCGCCCATCGCACACGACCTTGGACAGGGCCTCGCAGCCGATGTGGTGATCGGCTTCGAGGAGGACGCAGTCCAGCGCCTCGACCTCGAACTCGAAGCGTCCGTAGTGCTTGGTCTCGCACACGACGCGGCCGCCCCGGGCGGTGATGCCGTCATCCTCCCCGTACACGAGCACGTCGGCGCGCGTCATCGGATCCACGATCCCGTCCTTCGCGACGTAGCCCGCCTGGAAGTAGCCGACCGACGGGGTGATCGCAGTCGCGATCGAGAAGCTGAAGTCCGCTCCGAAGCTGCCGGTGAACCAGCGATGGCTCGAGAAGGACCAGCTCCGGTTTCCCCAGGAGTGGTCCCGGTAGCCGAGGCACGACACCGGGTACTCCCGGTCGGCGATCCGGACACGGCCGCGGACGGCGCCGGGAACCTCGTAGTGGTTGGCCGCGTCCTGCCGGACGGCGTCGTTCTCGAAGCCCCAGGCGTCGACGGTGCGAATCCGGGGCAAGAACTCCTCGAGTCGCAGGTCGATCTCGCAGTCGGGATCCTCGAAGCGCCAGTGACTGCTGCCATCGGAATGAGCCACGTGTAGACGGTCATCGAGCCTGTAACCGCCGCCTTGGTGTTCGTTACCTCGCAGAGGAAGGGCCTTCTCCGCGCGGCGGAAGCGAAGACCCTCCCGCGTGCACACACCGACCTGGTAGTTCGCCTGTCCGCGGTTCGGCTGATAGCCGAAGCGATGGAAACCCACCAATCCGCTATCGAGATCGACCCAGTGCAGCAATCCGCTCTCGTTCCAGAGCAGCTCGGGACCCGCCTCGTGGGGCAGGCAGTCCTGCGCCGGATAGCAGCTGGGGAAGGCCCACTCGATCCCATCCACGTTCATCCCCCTCGGCTCGTTGCGCCGTCTACGAAGTCGCGAAGCAGGCGCGCCACGACGTTCTCCTCGATTGGCTGCGGAGCGCTCGGCATCAGCCCGAGCCGCATGAAACGAGCCTGGATCACCAGCATGCGCAGCAGAGCGAAGCCCTCGTAGTAGTCGAGGTTGCGCAGCCTGCGCCCGCTGAAGGTCTCGTAGAGGCGGACCGTCTCCGCTCGGGACGGGAACCCATCGAGGCGCTCGATGCCCGACTCCTCGATGACGCGACAGGAGGTGAGCAGGAAGGCCACGTCCGTCTCCGGGGCGCCCAAGGTCGCCATCTCCCAATCGAGCACGGCGACGCATTGCCAATCGCGGAATAGCATGTTCTGGTGACGCGCATCGCCCCAGCAGAGAGCGCAGGGTTCCTCTTCCGGTATCGCGCGGCGGAGGCGGTCGAAGGCGCTCCGTACCACCGGAGCAAAGGCCGGCTCCGACTGGTGGTCGTAGAGCCACTCCCAGTAGTCGAGGTCGCCGGCGAGCTGGGCCCGATCCCCGTCGCGCCGCAGCCGGCCGAGGTCCGCACGCCGCCAGTCGAAGGCGTGAATCGCGGCAAGCGTCTGCAGCCCCCCGCACCACAGTGTCGCCCGCTGACTCGGAGACGCTCCGGCGATCCAGCCGCGGTCGTTCAGATGGGGCAGGGCGTCGCCGCGAATCCGGCTCATCACGTAGAAGCGCCCGTCGAGCACCTCCGGGTCGTCCTCCACCCATAGAATGTCGGGAACCGGCACGCTGCTGCTCCGGCCCAAGGCCTGCTGGATCTGGGACTCGGCCGCGAAGTCGGCCAGCGGGAAGAGCGAGTCCTGGGTCCTCTCCCGGCGCAGCACCCAGTTGCCTCGTTCGCGCTCGCCGACCGCGCTGCCGGACACCTGGATGAAGTAGAGATCGCTCGAGAATCCGCCTCCCTCGGCCTCCCGCGGTGCGATCGCGATCTGCGCGCGCTGCCCGACGCGTTCTCGCAGCCATGCCTCGATGCGGGGCACGAGATCGGTCCGGGCGGTGCGCCGGCCCGGCACCCCGACCGCCGCACTGAGCGGCACGACCTCGTCTCCGGGGCTCGAGCTCACCGACGTGGGGACGGACGTCTGCACGGCGGACGGGGGGTCATGAGCGCGCGATCGTGTGCCGGCCCGTGATCAACGGGAGCTCGAGGAAGTTCCGGATGCCGGGCTCCGCCTCGCAGACGGCCGGTATCGAGTTCACGGCGTGCATGGCCGCGGAGAGCACCGAATCGGCCAGCTCGCTGCGACCCTCGCCGACCCCCATCTCGAAGGAGAGGCGCATCGAGGGCTCGCCGCGGATGGTCACGGCATAGCCGTGTCCCTGGGGCCAGTCGGGTGCCTGATCCTTGTTGAGTCGGGTCACGTGCTCCACGACGATCCTCGGCTCGCCGCCGACGTAGGCGCTGAACGAGAAGCGCATCGCCGAGATCGTGCCGGCGGGAATGTGACCGGCCACGATGTCGAAGGGCTCCTTGGCGAGCTGTACGTCGAGCGCCGGTCGGATCTCTTCGATCTCCGCACCCAGGCCCTCGGCCACGAGATGCAGGGATCCATTGAAGGCCTGGAGCATCGTGCCCGCGGAGAAGGCCGACTCCGAGTTCGGCTGCTTTCCGAAGCCCATCACGTCGAACATGATCTGCGGGTTGTCGTACTCGGAGTAGTCCAGGATCTCCTGAACGCGCAGCTCGTCGATCCGCTTGCACAGCCCCGAGGCGGTGAGCGACAGCACCTCCGACGCGAAGCCGGGGTCGATTCCGCTCATGTGGAGCGAGCTCCCACCGCCGCGGCAGGCGTGCTCCAAGGCCTCGCGCACCTCCTTTGGCAGCGAGCCGGCATGAACGAAGGGCGCGTGCACGATGGTGATCAGGTTCTTGCCGGAGGCGAGGATGCGACACAGGTCCAGCAGGCCGCGTCGAGCTGCCTCGGGGTCGCCCATCCAGGACGCCTCTCCCATCCAGAGCGCGCAGTCGGCGTCCAGCGCGAGGAGCTCCTCGTCGCGATCGGTGGCGCGAACACCGATGGGCCCGATGCCGCAGATCTCCCCGACGTCCCTGCCGACCTTTGCCGGGTCGTAGACCCGGGCACCCGCCAGCTCGAGATCGGGACGGGCAGTGATCGCCTGCACGGCCGCGCGACCGCAGACGCCGGTCGCGTATTGGATCACCCGATAAGGCATAGGGCACTCCCCGAGGTCGTGACCGGACCCGTGCCGCAAGACCTCGGAATCGATCTTCGATTCGAAATTACGATACGAGAACTGATAATGTCAACGAAATCGTAAAATAGACTCGCTTCACTTCAGAATATGATCACGCCACGGGCGTTACGATTTTCCTTCATGTCACGGAACGCCTGCGCCACGTCGTCGATCCCGTAGGTCCGACTGACCATCCCGTCCAGGTCGAGGCGACCCCGGGAGTAGAGATCGAGCAGGCGCGGAAAGTCGGCATGGGGGTTGGCGTCGCCGTAGAGGCTGCCCTTGAGGGTCTTGCCCGACGTGGCCACGGCGAAGGCGTCCATCGGAAAGGTGTCCCCGGGGCGTCCCACCCCGACGATCGTCGCTACCCCGCCGCGGCGGACTGCTTCGTAGGCCTGGCTCATCAGTGCCGGAGATCCCACGACCTCGAAGGAGAAGTCGACGCCCTCCCCGCACAGCGCCTGGATGGCCTCGACGGCTCGACCGTCGCGGCCATCCACCGCGTCGGTGGCGCCGAAGCGCCGCGCGAGCTCGAGCTTGGACTCGGCTACGTCGACGGCGATGATCCGGCTCGCCCCCGCGATGCGACAGCCCTGGATCACCGACAGGCCGACGCCGCCGCAGCCGAAGACGGCGCAGCGCGCGCCTGGCGTGACGCGCGCCGTGTTGATCGCCGCGCCCACACCCGTCATCACCCCGCAGCCGACCAGGGCCGCCCGGTCCAACGGGATGTGCGAATCGATGCGCACGGCGGAGGTGGCCGGCACCACCGCTTCCTCCGCCATGCACCCCAGCATCGCCATGACGCACAGCGGACGGCCCTCCAGATGCACGCGCGAGGTGCCGTCGAGCCCCATTCCATCGACGGCGGTCCGGTCGCAGAACTGCGGGCGACCGGCGCGGCAGGACACGCACAGACCGCACGCCGGAGTGAAGGAGAGAATGACAGGATCGCCCACCGCGAGTCCGCGCACCTCCGGCCCCAGCTCGGCGATGATGCCGGCGCCCTCGTGACCTAGCACCGCCGGCAGCGGTAGAGGAAGGATGCCATCGATCACGGACAAGTCGGAGTGACAGACACCGGTCGCGGCGAGTCGCACCCGTACTTCGCCCGCCCGAGGCGGGTCGAGCCGCACGTCCTCGATCGCGAACCTCCCGACGGCGTGGCAGACGACGGCCTTCACCCGGCCACGATCGCTCGATTTCGGAAAGATTTCAAACAGAGATTCCGAGTTCGTGCTGAAATGCAGGCTTTCACTTCCCATCACTCCCATGAGTCGAGGTGCGCCATGGATCCCGTCCGGGTCGAGATACAGGGCCACGTGGCCGACGTTCAGCTCCACCGGCCGGAGAAACTCAACGCACTGGATGCCGGCATGTACGAGGCCCTCGTCGAGGTGGGGACGGCCCTCGGGCGCAGTCCGGACGTGCGGGCCGTCGTGGTCTCGGGGGCGGGCCGCGCCTTCTGCGCGGGCCTCGACTTCAGCCGCTTTGCCCGGATGGAGGATCAGGCCGCGGGGGCGGCCGACGATTTGCTGCGCCGCGAGCCCGGAGAGCCGTGGAATCTCTCGCAGAAGGCGGCCTGGGTCTGGCGCGCGATCCCCGCTCCCGTGATCGCCGCGGTGCACGGCGTCGCCTACGGGGCCGGGCTCCAGGTTGCCCTGGGCGCCGACCTCCGGCTGGTGGCCGGGGATGCGCGGCTCTCGTTTCGCGAAGTCGTGTGGGGCCTGGTTCCCGACATGGGTGCGAGCCAGCTGACGCGAGGGACCGTGCGCCTCGACCAGCTGCGCGAGCTCATCTACACCGGTCGCGTCGTGTCCGGACACGAGGCGGTGGCGCTGGGACTGGCCACGCGCGTCGCCGATCCGCCCTACGAGGCGGCCCTGGAGCTGGCGTGGGATATCGCCGCGCGCAGCCCCGCTGCCGTCCGGGCCGCGAAGGCGATCCTCAACGAGGCGCCCTTCGTCTCGCTGGCGCAGGGACTCCGGATCGAGGAGGCCCACGCGCGTGAGCTGGTCGGCTCCGACGAGCAGCGGGAGGCCGTCCGCGCCAACCTGGCCGAGCGCCCACCGGGCGCGGAGTCGGGCGGCGGAGCCCGATCCGGCGGGCGCAGCAACACGGCGGCCAGCTCCAAGTAGGACAATTTCGAAACAAACTGACCCAAAAAATTGTTATATGACCTAAAATAGGCTGTGATAAATTCCCGTTTCGTGATCTTTCCAGCCACGCCGAGAGACTGCTAGGAGGAACCCCCCATGACCCTCGCACCCGAGGCCCGGATCACCGACGAGCCCCGCTTCGCGAATCTCAAGGTCATCGACGTCGATACCCACTTCTGCGAGCCCTACGACCTGTGGACGTCGCGCGTGCCCGCCGCCTACAAGGACCAGGTTCCGCGGGTCGAGCGCGTGCCCGTGCCGAACGACCAGCGGTTTGCCGGCTTCATCACCGGTGGTCAGACCGAGATCGATGCCTGGGTGATCGGGCAGCAGAAAGATTTCCTGATCACGTCGTCGCCGATCTGCGTGATCGAGCGCAACGGACGCAAGCGCCTGAGCGCCGACTACTCCTCGCTGCGCCAGGACACCGTCGACCCGGGTGCCTACGACGCGAAGGCGCGGGTCGAGGTGATGGACTCCATGGGAGTTCACGCCCAGATCATGTACCCCAACGTCGCAGGGGGCGGCGCGAACTTCTTCAAGAAGATCGACAACAAGGTGAAGACGCTGGTCGTCAACGTCTTCAACGACGCGATGGCGGAATTCCAGAGCACGAGTGGCGACCGGGTCTTCCCGATGGCCGTGCTCCCCTGGTGGGACGCAGAGGCCTCGGTGAAGGAGGTGGAACGGGCCCACGGCATGGGCATGCGCGGCGTCGTGACCACTTCGGATCCGCACACGCTCGGCATTCCGCACCTCGGCTCTCCCGAGTGGGAGCCGGTGTGGGAGGTCTGCCAGGACCTCGAGATGCCGGTCAACTTCCACATCGGATCCAGCGAGCTGGGCATCCAGGTCTACACGAACGCCTCCTGGCCCGGAGTGGGGCCCGAGGTGGCGATGTCGTTGGGCTCCGCGGCGCTGTTCCAGGACAACGCCCGCGTGATCGGCAACCTGATCTACCACGGGGTCCCGGAGCGCTTCCCGCGCCTCAAGTTCGTGTCGGTGGAGAGCGGACTGAGCTGGATTCCCTTCTACCTCGAGACGCTCGACCACCAGGCCGTCGAGACCGCACCGAACGAGCTGTCCCACCTGACGATGAAGCCCTCCGACTACTTCCGGAGGAACTTCTACTGCTCGTTCTGGTTCGAGTCAGCGCTGGTCAAGGCGGCGACGGACTTTCTGGGTGACCACTGCGTGATGTTCGAGACGGACTACCCGCATCCGACCTGCCTGTATCCCAACGGGCGTCAGAGCCTCAAGAAGACGCTGTCGGACGTCTCGGACGAGACGATGCGGAAGATCGTCCAGGACAACGCCGCGCAGCTCTATCGCATCCCCGTGTAGCGGTCTACGCATGGCGGGACGGCTCGAGGGCAAGGTCGCGCTGATCACCGGTGGCGCCAGCGGAATGGGCAGGGCCACGGTGATCCGCTTCCTCGCCGAGGGGGCCGCGGTGGTCGTCGCCGACCTGAACGAGGAGACCGGCAAGCAGACGCTGGCGGAGATCGAACGGTCCGGCGCTGGCGCGCGCGCACGCTTTGCTCGCACCGACGTGACGAGCGAGGTGCAGGTGCAGGAGGCGGTCGAACTCGCGACGAGAGAGTTCGGTCGCCTCGACGTCGTCTTCAACAACGCCGGAATCGTCGGCGCCGTCGGGAGCATCCTCGACACGGAGGTGGAGGACTGGGACTTCACCTTCGCAGCCGTCACCCGCAGCGTGTTTCTGGGCATCAAACACGGCGGTCGCGCGATGCGCGCCGCGGGCGTCGACGGCTCGATCATCAACACCGCCTCGGTCGCGGCGTTCTCGGGCGGGGGAGGGCCCGTCGCCTACTCCGCGGCGAAGGCGGCGGTGATCAACCTGACGAGGGCCGCAGCCCTCGAGCTGGCTGCGCACCGGATCCGCGTGAACGCGATCTGCCCGGGGGCGATCCTGACCCCCCTGGTGCATCGCGGGCGCGAGGCCAAGCTGCGGCAGCTCTTCGCGGACATGCAGCCCTGGCCCGAGGCGGGCGAGGGTCATCACATCGCCGCCGCCGCGCTCTTCCTCGCCAGCGACGACGCCATCTTCGTCACCGGGGAGTCGCTCGTGGTGGATGGAGGCGCCATGGCGAAGGGCCCCGCCACCTGGTCGCGCGGCCCCGCCCCGCTGTTCCGGCGTCAGCCCGGTCTCGCCGCTCCCGAGGAGCTCGGTTCCGGGGCGCTGTTCAGCGGCCTGGACCACGGCAACACGGGGATTCCTTCGGTGGCGCGGAGATGGGATCCGAAGTGAGTCCGGGGAATCAGTGAGCGGATCCGCCTCCCCGCGCCCAGAAGCGCTTCCAGCTGTCGAGCGCGTAGGGCACGACTCCGGTCCCCGTCTGGCTTGCGGGCCAGTTCGCCGGAGGGAGATCCAGCGGGTTCTGGCCCAGCTCGGCGCCGTAGACGAGCAGGTGCCGCCGGCGAGCGAAGAGCCAGCGTCCTCCGCGGCGCTCGTAGTCGTCGTGGTACTGGATCGCCTGGACCACCCATCGCTTCGAGTCGAGTCCGCCGTCCTGGATCTCGGCGCGGCAGTACACGATTCCCTTCGCGTGCGCGTCGTCCAGGAAGTCGATCACGTGGTTTCCGACGTGGAGGAAGCTCAGGCCGATCGATCGCATCATCTGCTCGAACTCGTCTCGCAGCAGGTCGCGTCCCCGGCGCCCGCGAGACGCCTGCACGTCTTCGGTGTAGAGCTCCATCAGCGGATCGAAGTCGCGCGCGTCCACGTATACCGCATAGCGTTGAGCGAGCTGGCGGATCTCGTCGCGAGCGATCAGGCGTTCGAGGTCGTCCATCGTCTTCTCCTGAATCTCGTGCCGATGTGGTCAGATCCGGTACACGCGCGCCGCGTTGTCGTGGAAGAGTGCGGCCTTCTCGTCGGCGCTGGACCCGGATGCGATGCGCTTGAACACGTTCCAGAGCACACGGTAGGAGCCGCTCACCCGGTCGACGGGAAAGTTGCTCTCGAACATGCAGCGGCTCGCGCCGAAGCGCTCGATCGCATGATGGTGGTAGCGCCGGGTCGCTTCGGCGATCTCCAACGAGTCGGGCGGATCGGGGCGCCGATCCCAGCCGTGGCCGTTGATAGCCATGTGGATCCCGCCCAGCTTCACGTTCACGTTCGGGCACTCGGCGAGCTCGTCGATCGCGCGCCGCCAGGCGGCGAACACCTCGTCCGCTCGGCCGGCGTAGGGGCCGACGCCGAGGGGTCCGCCCAGGTGATCGAGCACGATCGGGACCTCGGGGAAGGCGCGCGCGAGGGCGGTCAGCTCGGGGATCTGCGGGTGGTAGAGCCAGGCATCGAAGGAGAGTCCCAGGAGGGCGAGCTGTCGGAATCCGGCCCGGAAGGTGGCGTCCGCGAGAATCCCGGGCGGAGTGCCGGTGTGGTTGTTCCAGACTTCGGGGCTCGGGTCGTGGGCCGTCGCATGACGGATTCCCCGAAAGCGCTGAGGGCTCGCCGCCAGGTGTGCCTCCAGGACCGCGCGCACGCCCTCGCCCAGCCGCAGGTCGGCGTAGCCCACGATCGCCGCCGCAACCCGCGTGGTGCCGTGATTCGTCTCGTCGGCGATCCGCTCCACGAACTCCGTCTCACCGACCGGAGAAAGCTCCGGCGGGCCTCCGGTCCGGTAGCTCGCGGTGCACTCGACGAATACGGTGCTCGTGACGCGGTGTCCGCTGCCCGTATCACACAGCAGATCGGCCAGGCGATAGGGCCTCGCCTTCGGGACCGCAGGGATCCGATCCCAGAGATGGTGATGGGCGTCGCAGATGGGGAGGTCCGGATCCAGGATCTCGTCGTCGGTCCGGGATGCCATCGGCTCTACTCCCGCGGGCTCTCCCCCGCCAGGTCCCGGCTGCTCCCGCCCTGGAGATGCGGCGGCAGCTCGAGGGGACGCGACGAGGCCACCTCGTAGAGTTCCGCTCCGAGCGAGCGCACACCGAGAGCGCCGAGGCTCCGCTCGAACTCTGCCAGGTGGGCGGTAGCGAAGTGCGCGTCGAGGGCGGACTGCGACTCCCACTCCTCGAAGATGCGGAATCGGCCCGGGCGACCGAGCTCCTGCGAGATCACGTAGTTCCTGCACCCCGGCTCGCGCTGCGAGGCTTCGCTCATGGCCGCCGCCGCCGAGACGGCCTGCTCGTGCTGCGCGGGATCGATCTCGATCCTGCCGGCGATCACGATCACGGCGACTCCTCCCGGCCGCGAGCCGCCCGATCGCGACCCCTCGATGAACAACAGAAGGCCAACAAAGATCACGTTATCGGACTACTTTTACCATCTGGATTACGAAATAGCGAGAGAATTCGCCCAATAGAGCGTATGATTCGCACCAACGAGGGAGGCCGGGCCGGGTGACCTACCGAGTGATCCAATGGGGTACCGGCCAGGTCGGGAAGATCGCAGTCGCGGCGATCGCCGAGAGCCCCGATCTGGAGCTGGTCGGAGCCCGCGTCTACGACCCGGACAAGGTCGGCCGCGACGTCGGCGAGATCTGCGGGATCGGGCCCCTGGGCGTGCGGGCCACCGACTCCGAGAGCGAGCTGCTCGCGCTCGAAGCGGACTGCGTGCTGTGGATGGGCACCGCCACCATGTTCGGTCCGGGTGGCTCGATGCAGCAGGGTGTCGACGAGCTCTGTCGCATCCTGGCGTCGGGAAAGAATCTGATCTCGATCGTGCACGTGTACTTCATCCACCCGCGATCTCTGCCGCCGGCGGTTCGCGATCCCGTGGAGGCCGCCTGCGCGAAGGCGGGAGTCTCTTTCCACGTGTGCGGGATCGATCCGGGCTTCAGCGCCGAGGTGCTCGCCCTGACTCTGACCGGCTTGTGCCGTCGCGTGGACCGGCTGCGCGCCTACGAGATTCTCGACTACGCGAGCTACCGCAGCCCGCAGATCATGTTCGACGTGATGGGGTTCGGCAGGCCACCCGCGGCAGCGACTCCGCTCGGAAGCGACGTGATGATCGCGGGCTACGGCGCCTCCCTGAAGATCGTGGGGCAGGCGATCGGGCTGCCCGTGGACGACGTGCGCTTCGTGCACGAGGTCGAGGTGGCCCGAGAGCGCTTCGAGGTCGCGGCCGGCGCGATCGAGAAGGGAGGAGTGTCCGCGATCCGGTATGCCTTCGAGGGCCTCGTCCGGGGCGAGCCCCGGATCTCGATCGAGCACGTCACGCGACTCAATGACGAGCAGGCGCCACAGTGGCCCCAGGGACACGGGTACCGGGTGGACATCGACGGCGAGCCGCCGATCCGCTTGGAGATGCGCCTCGGCGGCGAGGGAGGTCGCGATCCCTTCTACGACTCGCACATCGCGACCGCGATGCACGCGGTGCACTCGATTCCCGGAGTGTGCGGGGCGCCACCGGGGATCACCACCTTGATCGACCTGCCGCGCCTCCACGGCCGTTTCGGGCCACGCGTCGGCTGAGACGGAGGATCTCCATGCTGCTCCCGAACAAGGTGGTGATGATCCAGGGCGTGGGGCCGGGACTCGGGCGGCAGCTCGCGCTGGCGGCGGCGCGGGAAGGCGCCGACGTTGCGCTCGCCGCGCGCACATCCGCCACGCTCGAGAAGGTCGCCGCAGACGTCAGGGCGGCGGGTCGGCGGGCGGTCGTCGTTCCGACGGACATCGCCGACCGCGCCCAGTGCGATCGCTTCGTCGAGCGGACGCTCGCGGAATACGGTCGCATCGACGCGCTGATCAACAGCGCGATGACCCACTACACGCACCCCTTCGAGTCCGCCGACCTCGACGCCTGGCGGCGTGTCATGGAGGTGAACTTCTTCGGCTACCTGAACATGACCCAGGCGGTGATCCCCGCGATGAAGTCGCAGGGCGGTGGCGCGATCGTCATGGTGAACACGAAGGAGGTGCGAGCTCCGGCGTTCCACGGGATCGGCGCCTACGCGAGCTCGAAGGGAGCGCTGGCCGCCGCCACGCGCTGTCTGGCGCAGGAGCTTGCGCCCTCGGGCATCCGCGTGAACCAGGCCTACGTGGGGATCATGTGGGGCCCTCCCGTCCAGGGGCTCGTCGCCGAGCTCGCCGCCGAGCGGGGCGTGTCGGCGGCCCAGGTGAAGGCCGACCTGGAGGCGCTGATTCCGCTCGGGCGCATGCCCGAGGACCGAGAGTGCGCGGACACCATCCTGTTCCTGGCGTCGGACCACGCGCGCGTCGTGATCGGCGCGTCCTTCGACGTCAACGGAGGTCAGGTGCTCGGTGTCTGAAGCTGCCCCGCTACCCGTCTCTCTCGGGGAGGTCGCGGCTCACTCGCAGCCTCCAGTTCGGCTTGCGCTTGTCGAGGAACGAGGTGACGCCCTCCTGGGCGTCTTCCTGTTCACCCGTCCAGCGGAACCATCGCGCCTCGCGCGGACCGAAGTCGGTCAGACGAGGGGAGATCCCCTCCCAGAGCAGCCTCTTGGAGAGCGCTACCGAGACCGGCGCTGCCAGCAGCACCTCCCGCGCGCGCTCACGGGTGGCCTCGAGCACCCGGTCGGCGGGTAGGGCGGCGCTGGCGAGGCCGAGCGCTGCGAGTTCGCTCCCGCGCAGCATCCGGCCGGTGAGCAGCAGGTCCGCCGCGTTCGAGAGCCCCGCCACGCGCGGCACGATCGCGTGGGACCAGAGCTCGGGCAGGACGCCGCGCCGCGTGAAGGCAAACTGCACCTTGGCGTCCTCCGCCACGAAGCGCACGTCGCAGGTCATCGGATAGGTGATGCCCCAGCCGATGGCGTGACCGTTGATGGCCGCGAAGACGGGCTTGCGTATCTGCCAGGGAAAGGGCCCGCCGAGATAGCCCTCGTCACTGGCTCCGCGTTCCCGATCGCTCGCTGCGAAGGTGTCGTCGGCGGTCATGTCGATGCCGGCGCAGAAGGCGCGGCCGCGCCCGGTCAGCACCACCGCTCGGATCCCGTCGTCCTCGTCGCAGCGCCGCATGGTCAGGCCCAGCTCCCGGGCCATGGTCGGAGTCCACGCATTCATGCGCTCGGGCCGGTTCAGGCTGACGGTCGCGATCTGGTCGTCGACTTCGAACAGCAGCGTCTCGTAGTCCATACGCGTTCGACTCGGGGTTTGGCTAGGAGGCCGACTCGGGAGTCGGCCGACGCGCAGCGAGCCGAAGGCGAGCGAAGTTCATCGGCTAGCCGACGCGCCGGTCGCGGCCCGCCCAGTAGGGCTCCCGCAGCTCGCGGCGCAGGACCTTCCCCGTGGGTCCGATCGGAAGCTCGTCCACGAACTCGACGGATCGGGGTCGCTTGTATCCCGCGATGTGGCGCTTCGTGAAGTCGATGATCTCCTGCTCGGATACCGGGATCCCCGGCTCCGCCACGACGATTGCCTTGACCGCCTCGCCCCATTTGTCGTCGGGAACGCCGATCACCGCCACCGAACGCACGGCGGGATGGCTCGCGATCGCGTTCTCCACCTCGGCCGGATACACGTTCTCGGCGCCTGAGACGATCATGTCCTTCACGCGATCCTGGATGAAGAGGTATCCGCCCTCGTCGAGAAAACCGGCGTCGCCGGTATGGAGCCATCCATCTCGCAGCGCCTCCGCCGTTGCCTCCGGTCGCTTCCAATAGCCGAGCATCAGGCACGGGCCCCTCACCCAGATCTCGCCGATCTGGCGCGGGCCCAGGAACCGCCCCTCCGGATCGGCGATCCGGATCTCGAAGCCGGGGTGTGGGCGCCCGGCCGAGCGCATGCGCTCGGAACCGTCGGGATCGTGCTCCGAGGGGGGCAGGTAGGCCCCCATGGCCGTCGTCTCCGTGAGCGCGTAGGTCTGGACGAATCCACACTTCATCACCGCAAGCGCGCGGCGCAGCAGATCGAGCGAGATCGGTGCTCCCCCGTAGGTCACGTACTCGAGCCGGGAGAAGTCGGTGATGCGCGCGCGCGGGTCCTCGAGGAGCATCTGGATCATCGTCGGAGCCAGGAACAGACGGCGCACCTTGTGCTTCTCTAGCGCCTCCAGGATCGGACCCGTCTCGAATTGCGGCAGGATGAGCTGCGCTGCGCCGTGGTAGAACTGGTCGAGGACGACGCGCGTGCCGCCGATGTGGAAGAGCGGAAGGAAGCAGGGGCCGACGTCGTCCGACTCCACGCGGGCGAAGTCCTCCCCGGTCGCTTCGTTCATCTCGCGCGCGACGAAGAGCGCGCGACTGGAGATCTGGGCGCCCTTCGGGCGACCCGTCGTGCCGCTGGTGTAGAGCTGGATGAAGGGATCGTTCGGCTCGCAGGGAAGGCGCGGATCCTCGTCCGACTGCCGATCGCGCCAGGTCGCATAGTCCTCGAGGTCGCCTGAGCGCGCGCCGAGCACCAGGATCTTCGCGAGTCCGTCGGCGCGCGTGCGGAGCTGGTCGATCTGGGACAGGAACGCGGGCTCCACGAAGAGCAGCGACACCTCGGCATCCTCGAGCACGTACGTGATCTCCGGCCGCGCCAGCCGCCAGTTGACCGGCACGACGATGGCCCCGGCCTTCGCGACCCCGAAGAAGATCTCGAAGTAGGCATCCGTGTTCTTGCCGAGGTAGGCGACCGCGTGCCCTCGCCCGAAGCCTTCCGCCAGCAGTCCGCGCGCGACGCGGCTCGACCGCCGGTCGAGCTCGCCCCAGGTCGTCTCGCCCCGCTCGTGGAGGACGGCCGGCCGCTCCGCGCGCTCGGACGCGTGGACACGGGGGATGTCGGCGACGTGGCGGATGCGCGGATCCAATTCGCGCGCAGGGTACCATCCCGTTGCGATAGCGGGACGCAAACGGAGTCCCGGAGGCCCAGATCATATGGACCCTCCCGGCGCGCTCGGTCCGCCTGGCAGCGCGATCCCGTTCCTTGGAAAGCGCGTGATTCCGCCACCTACGCCCACAGAGTTGCCCCTGGCGGCCAGCAGGCGCTTCGAGGCGGGGCGGCCCGCCCCATCCCCGCTTTCTCCCCCAGGGGAATGAATCGAAGGCTTCCCGCCGCGCAATGTCCATATCGCGTAGAAGACGAGAAAGAAAAGTGTTGACTTGATCACTCGAAGACAAATAAGGTGCATGTATTCGCAATACCGCAATGCGATTCATTCGTCAGGCAAGACCTGCGAATCACCCGGGAGACCATCAGATGCGAATCGAGCTTCGAAAGACGGCCTTCGTGGGGGTCGCTGCAGCCGGCTGGCTGTTAATCGCGACGTCCGCGCAAGCGGGAAACTTCATGGCGTTCAACCGCGCCTTCGGATCGGGTTCCGACTTCGGAACACCGACCAACGGGCCCGCCACCTGGACGGGTACGGCGGGGATCATGGGCAGCAGCCCCGCCAGCTTCAGTCTCAACTCGTTCACGGCGCTCTGGACCACGAGCTACGTCAACCCGACTCCGCCGACGGCAGCCGGGATCGTCGCGTCGACCCAGGCCGTCACGGTTACCGGACCACTGTCTCCCGGTACGTTCATGGCCGGAGGGGGCCCCGGTAACTTCTTCTACAACCCGCCTGTCGATCCGACCTATGGCACGCGGATCGGGACCGCGCAGGTGGTGGCCGGTAGCCACCAGTTCGGCGCGTCGATCGCTCACACCTTCAAGTTCCTGAGCAAGCTGAGCCTGAACTTCGGCTTCGCCATCTTCCAGGGCACGTTCCCGCTCTCCGAAGTTCAGGGCGTGACCACGCCGCCTGGCGCCACGAAGCCCACGCAGTCCTTCACGGGCACGTTCGCCAACACGATGAGCCCGGCCTCGAACACCCAGATCTTCCTGCGGGCGAACTTCTTCCCGTGGACGACGGGCGTGGCCATCGGGAAGGACAATGCCGGAGCGCGCAATACCACGGTGACGATCACCGGGTACGACAACCGGACGCCGAACGGCCAGACCGGGACCGTCCAGCTGGTGGCTCCGTTCCTGTTCAGCTCCTTCAATGCCGGCGCCTTCGGCATCAACCACCTCTCGGGTGTGAACGTGCTCACCTACCAGTTCGCGCCGGAGCCCGGGAATACGGCGCTGCTCGGTGCCGGGATCGGCGGGCTGCTGTTGCTCGGCGGTCTCGATCGCCGGCGGCGCGCCTCCGTGAAGAGAGTCCGTGCAACAGCCTGAGGGTCCGGCTCGCCCACCAAAGCATCGAGAAGTGTCGTAGCGCGCCGCCGGCGGCCCGGTCCTCCGGCGGCGCTGCTCGTCTAGCCACCGCCGCCGCGTCGGGCCGCACAGGGGGGTCTCCAACATGCAGCTTCCCGAGCACCAGGAGATCCTCTCCAAGACCTCGAGGAGCTGGCTGGAGGAGAACGCGGCTCTCGACGCACTGACCGAGCGCGAGAACCACCCGAACCGCCACGACGACGAGACCTGGCGAGAGATGGCCGACCTGGGCTGGCTCGGACTATGCCTGCCCCAGGAACTGGGAGGAGCCGAAGGAGGAGCCTCGGATCTGGAGGTGCTGTGCGAGGAGCTGGGGCGCGTCCTGCTCCCACCGCCCTTCATCGCCGTGACCGTCGCCGCGGTGGCGGCGATGGAGCACGACCACAGCGCTTACGCCCGGAAGCTCCTGTCCGAAATTGCCGCGGGTCGGCGGCGACCGGTCCTCGTCGTCACCGACGAAGCGGGCCGCTGGCAGCCCGGGCAGGGTGTCGAGCTGCGCGGGGAGCGGGTCACGGGGAAGCGCTCCTTCGTGGAGGGCGCGGCCCTGGCCGACCTCCTGCTCGTTCCGGCGCGCGACACCGACGGCACGCTGCGCATCTCCGCGGTCGATCCCGGGGACCCGGGGGTCACGATTACCCCGCTGCCCTCGATGGCGGGCGCGCCGTGGGCCGCCGTGGCGTTCCATCGGGCCCGCGCGCGGTGCTTGGAGATCCGAGGCGCCGCTCTCGAAGTCGCTCTCGAAGCCGCCCTCGATCGCGCTGCCGTCATGCATGCTGCCTGGTGCGCGGGAGGGGCACGTCGACTGCTCGAGATGACAGTCGACTACGTGAGCCAGCGGCGACAGTTCGGGGTCCCCCTGGGCAGCTTCCAGGCGGTGCAGCACGGTCTGGCCGATTGTGCGATCGCGGCGGTGGAGTGCGAGACGATGGCGCGGCGCGCGGCGCGCGCGCTGCAGGAAGGCTCTCCCGACGCGCGTCGCTTCTCCTCCCTGGCCTTCGTCCAGGGGACGACGGGTTTCGTGAAGGTGGCTCGGCGCTGCCACCAGTATTGGGGCGGGATCGGCGTGTCCCTGGAGATGCACGTCCACCACTTCAGCCGTCGCGCGAAGTGCGCCGAGCAGGCCTGGGGTGGCGTGGACTTCCATCTGGAGCGCATCGCGCGCGAGCTGAAGAGCCTGCCGCTGGTCCGCGATCGCTACCTCGTGCCGAAGCCCGAGGCACCCGCGCCAGCGAGCTACACACCGGCGCCGACCCTCGAGGAGTTCCGGGAGCAGGTGCGCGAGTTCCTCGAGCGCGAGATCGATCTCGATGCGGCGCGGCAGGATCTGAACCCGCAGCGCGAAACCCCGGAGAAGGCGCGCTTCCTGGAGCGCCTGGGCGAGATCGGCTGGCTCGGTGTCGCATGGCCCCGCGAATTCGGCGGTCACGGGCTGGTCGAGACCTACCAGGTGGTCCTCCAGGACGAGCTCGAGTACGCCCACATGCCGACCGCCTCCATCGACATCGCGATGCTCGGGCGCACGCTGATGCGTCACGGCTCCCACGCGTTGAAGAAGGAGTTCCTGCCGCGCATCATGAAAGGCCAGATCAGCCTTGCGATCGGCTACAGCGAGCCCGAGGCCGGCTCCGACCTGGCCAATCTGAGTCTGCGCGCTCGCCGCGACGGCGACGAGTACGTCATCAACGGCCAGAAGATGTGGACGAGCGGTGCCCACTACTGCGACTACATCTGGCTAGCCTGTCGGACCGATCCCGCTGCGCCCCGTCACGACGGCATCTCCCTGATCCTGATCGACAACCACCTGCCCGGCATGCTCGTTCAGGAGATCGAGACCATGGGCGACGATCGCACCAACATGGTCTATTTCGACGACGTGCGTGTCCCGGCGAGCCGCCTGGTCGGCGAGGAGAATCGTGGCTGGCAGTACGTGCTGGAAGCGCTCGACTTCGATCGTCTCCAGTGCCAGGGAGTGAGCTACCTGCTCCGCGACCTCGACGAGCTGATCGCCTGGGCACGCTCCGACCCGCAGCGCTGGAGCGATCCGAACCTGCGCCGACTGGTCGCACGCCACGCGGTCCGGGTCGAGGGGGCACGCAGCCATTTCATCGATGGCATGGAGGTCCTCGCGCGGGGGGATGTTCCGCGGATGGAAGGGTCGATGCTGAAGATCGTGACCACCGAGGAGAGGCAGAATCTGGCCGACGACGTGCTCGACTACCTCGGGCCGCGCGGCGTGCTCCGCGACACACCGGAAGCGCCGATCCAAGGCCGCTTCGAGCGCAACTGGCGCGCCGAGATCAAGGGAACCATCACCACGGGCACGAACGAGGTGCAGCGCAACATCCTGGCGAAGCGCTACCTCCGGCTTCCGACGGCGTAGCCCCGTGTCTTCTCCCTTCGACCTCGAGGCTGCCGATCGCCTGCTCTCGACCACGCGCGCCGTGCGCCGGCGGCTCGACCTGAGTCGGCCGGTCGAGCCCGGTGTGATCCTCGACTGCATCCGTCTGGCGCAGCAGGCGCCCACGGCCTCGAATCAGCAGAGCTGGCGCTGGGTGGTGGTGACCGACCCGGAGCTTCGCGGCGCGATCTCCGCGATCTACCGCAAGCTCGGGCAGAAGGCGTTCCCGCGCGCGCGCGCGCAGGTGCCCGAGAGCGATGCCCAGACCCGTCGCGTCTACGACTCGGCCCAGTTCCTCGCCGAGCACCTCGACGAAGTGCCCGTGTTCGTGATCCCGTGCATTCACGGCCGGCTCGACCCGAAGGAGCCGATGCTCGCGCTCGCCGCGTCCGCGCTCTACGGATCGATCTATCCGGCCGTCTGGAGCTTCCAGCTCGCCCTGCGGAGCCGGGGACTCGGCTCGGTGCTCACCACCCTGCACCTGGTGCGCGAGGACGAGGTCGCGCAGCTCCTCGGCATTCCGTCCGACGTCTCCCAGGTCGGGCTGCTCCCCGTGGCCTACACGAAGGGCACCGATTTCAAGCCCGCCTCCCGGCCCCCGGCGGCCGAGATCACCTACTGGAACGGGTGGGCCGAGAAGTGACGTCGCCCGAGATCAGATGCCCAGCAGCTGGCCGCCGTTCACGTCGATCGACGCGCCGACGATGACGCTCGCCAGATCCGACGCGAGGAAGAGCACGGCGTTCGCGCACTCGCGGTCTTCCGGCATGCGACCGAGCGGGATGTCCTTCTCGATGCCGGCCTTGATCTCCTGGACCGATATGCCCTGCGCCTTCGCGCCCAGAGCCAGCATCCCCTGCACGGGCGGACCCCACATCCAGCCGATGTAGACCTGGTTCACGCGGATGCCGTGGGGAGCGAGCTCCTTCGCGAGCGCCCGCGTGGCCGCCGCCACGGCGCCCTTCGAGGTCGCGTAGGCGCCGGTTCCGAGCAGCGGATCCTTCGAGCTCATCGTGTTCACCATGACGATGGCTCCCCCGCCCTGCTTCTTCATGTGGGGCACGACTGCCTGGGTCACGTTCAGATAGCCGAAGCAGTTGACGTCCATCACACGCCGCCAGGCATCGAGATCGGCGCTCTCGAATTCGCCCTGGGCGTGGATCATCGCGCTGTTGATCAGGGCATCCACGCGTCCGAGCTCCTCGATGGTGCGTGCGACCAGCCGCTGGCACTGGCCGCGGTCGGCGATGTCGGTCGGAACCGCCACCGCGCGCCGGCCTAGCGCGCGAACCCTGTCGGCGACCTCCTCGAGAACGGATTCGGTTCGCGCCGCCAGCGCGACGTCTGCACCCTCGCGGGCCGCCCCCAGCGCCAGCTGCTGGCCCAGTCCGGGGCCCACTCCCTGGATCATCACCACCTTGTTCTCGAGCAACACGCTGCTCTCCCCCGCGCACGCCCGCGCGACTCCGGCGCGTTCCGATTATATGACAAGATAGAGCCAATAATGGCTCTAAATCGCTCTGATTGGAACGAAGAAACTCGATCAATGGCCTCGAGAGGCCGACCCTCGTTCCACCACGCGACACTCGGACTGCGGCGACCGCGCCGGCGGCAGCCGCCAGCGCCCCTCGGCGTCGGCGCCCTCGCAGGCGAGACGGGGATCCACGAAGCGCACCCAGAGCGCGCCGCAGCTCTCGCGCATCGGCAGCACGCGCACCCCATCGGGTTCGCGGCGGGCCCGGGCCAGGGCGTAGCGGCGGGCCGGATCGAGCGCGGGAAACCAGCCCAGCTCGAGGACGTCGTCGTCGCCGACCGGGGAGTCGGCGGTGAAGCGCAGCGTCCGCGGGCAGCCCCGGAAGCGGGCCAGCACCACGCCTCCCTTGCGCCACAGCGGCTGGTAGCCGAGCCACAGCAGATGATCGCCGTCCTCCGGGCGGCCGACGAAGATCACGTCGTCGAAGCTCGCTCCGTTGGCGGCGAAGTAGGTGGCGACCGCTTCGCGCTGGGCGAGATTGCCGGCGTTCGCGGGATCCAGCGTCGGGATCACGGAGCGCGGGTCGACGGCGGGCGGCATGTGCTCCTGTCCCCAGGGCGAGAGCAGCACCCCGTGGATCGCGGCGTCGGCGGAGAAGGTGTAGGGCACCATGCCACCCTGGGCCGTGGCGTAGAGCTTTCCCAGGTTCATCAACGGGGCGACGTAGGGCACGTCGGCCCGCGCGTCGTCGAAGGCACGACCCGCGAAGGGATCGAGGACGATCGGCAGGCGCGCTCCCTCGCTGCGCACCGGGGCCTCGAGGCCGGCGAGGGCCGCCGCGCTGCGCGCGTAGAGGTCGCGGTGGTGGACGAAGCCCCACGCCGTGGCGGCGGTGGCGAAGGCCGCCGCGCAGAGCGCCACGGCGCCGCGCCCGGCGCGCGGGAGCCGCTCGACGGGGAGCGCGAGCAGTCCGAGCACGACCCCGAGCGGCGCGAAGCGCACCGAGAAGTACTCCCAGTTCGGCAGGTGCAGCGGGAGCAGGACGGCGGCGGCGAGGAAGGCCGCGCCCGAGATCAGCAGCGCGCGGTCCCGGCTCGAGCGGCCGCGGGCGACCGTCAGCGCGAGCACCGGCGACGCCAGCGCGAGCAGCGTGAGCGGCCAGGCGCGCCAGCCGGGACCGGCGACGAAGCACTTCGCGAGCGTCCACAGGGGCGCCGTCTCGTAGCGCCAGGGATGGTTCGGATCCGGCGCGAGCGGCTCGCCGAAGGCGAGCTGCACGGCGACGGCGAGCAGCGCGACCGCCGCGGCAGGCGCTCCGAAGCGGACCGCCCGGCCCAGGGCGCGGATTCGCGCCCCCCGGCGCGCGTCCAGCACCTCCAGGGCGGCCACCGCCGCGCCGGTGAGCGCGGCGGCGGCCAGGTGCAGCAGCGCCTGGACGAACAGCAGACCGGCGAGACCGAGGTCGCGCCGGGCGCCCGGCGCCGCGCGCAGGGCGACGGCGAGCGTGAAGAGTCCGACGCAGGAGGCGGCGTAGAAGGAGAAGAAGCCCATGTAGAGCGTCCACTGGAGCGCCGCCGCGCCGACGGCGAGACCGAGCCAGCCGCGCTCGGGGTGTACCGAGCGCGCGAGGGTGAAGGCGCCGAGGGCCCACAGCGCGACCAGCAGCGCGAGGGCGATGCGCACCGCCGTCTGCCAGGGGAACAGCAGGTCGAGCGGCGTGAACAGCGCCGAGAAGCCGTTGTTCGACACCGGCTGGTTCGGCTCGAGCCAGCGGCTCCAACCCGTGCCGGGCGCGTCGAAGTGGTTCGCCGCGTGCAGGGTGAAGATGTGCTGGGGCCCGTCGTGGGTCGGCAGATAGGGCACGCACAGCACCGATCCGACCAGGGCAACGGTCAACAGCAGCTGCGCCGCGGGCAGCGCGCAGCGCGCGAGATACCCGGCCGTCAGGCGGCTCACGGTCCGGCGGGTCTTCGCGCCACTGCCAGCAGCGACACGCCGAAGGCGGGTCGCAGGCGCGGCGCCCAGTCGACGTCGAAGGCGAACACCGCCGCGAGGATCGCGTTGATCCAGGGGGTGTTGATCTCGTTCTCGCTGGCCAGCCGAACGCGGAGCAGACGCAGCAGCCGGCGCGCCAGCCAGATCGGACCGAACAGCAGCGCGTTGAAGTGGAAGCAGCGCTCCACCGCGAGCCCCCCCCGCTCGAGGCCCGCCACCAGCTCGCGGCGCCGGTAGCGCCGCAGGTGATGCGATACCTCGTCCTGGAGGCCCCACAGCGCGGGGAAGGCCGGCACCGTCACCAGCGCGAGTCCTCCCGGTCGCAGCACGCGGCGGATCTCGCCGATCGCGCGCGCCTCCTCGGCCACGTGCTCGAGCACGTCGGTGGCGAGCACGAGATCGAAGGTGCTCGCGGCGAACGGGAGCGCGCGGAGGTCTCCGCGCGGGGCGACGCCCAGGCGCTTCTCCCGGCAGAAGCGGATCGACGCCTCGCTGCGGTCGAGCCCCACCACGTTCGAGAAGCCCAGCTCGGCGAGCAGGCGCAGGTGGGCGCCGGTCCCGGTCCCCACGTCGAGCACGCGGTCGCCGCGCTCGACGTCGAGATCTCGGAGCATGTGCTGGACCAGCCGCCGTCGGCCGCGGAACCACCAGTGATCGGCCTCGACGCGGGCCTCGACCGCCAGGGCTGTTTCTTCCAACGGGCGGCTCTCCGGGCGGCGCGGCGCGCAGCCCGCCGACCCTCGGCAGCGCGCAACCGCAGCCTCCAACCCATCGGCCGGCGGGGATCGGGGACTGAGCGGGGGCACTGGGGGCTTCGGGACTGAGCCCGCAGGTGGCTGGATGCCCCCCGCTCACCCTCCGGTCCGTCTCATGGGCGAAGGACCCACCGCCTGCATCCGCGTCCCGCGGTCACTTGCCGACGAAGCTCGTCGGCCGGTCCAGGGCACTGCGCGAGAACTCCTTGTCGAGGTAGTAGAGGAACATGCTCGCCATCCCGTCCGAGTCCTTTCCACTCGTGTTGTCGTAGACGCTGATCAGCTCGTAGTCATGGTCCTTGTAGATCGGGAGCCCCTTCTCCTGCGAGAAATAGTCGATCCACTCCAGCCCGACTCTTCCCGTGAGGTTGCGCTGCTCGCTCTTCCATACCGTCTCGCCCGTCGTCAAGTCGCGCAGCTCCAATGACTCGGAGTAGGGATGCACGTGAACACCGATGAAGTGCAGCGTGGTGTCATAGGGCAGCTGCATCTGCTCAGTGACGAGCATGTGGTACTCGTGCCTCCCCGGTGGAACGACCCAATGCCCGGCGAACGGACGATTCAAGTCGTCCTTGTACACGTGGCCTTCCACGTTGGGCGGAACCGCACCTTCCTGGCAGCTCGCTTCGGCGATCGTCTCGTTCGGATCTTCCACGCTGTAGACGGCCCCGTCCTCGAGGCTCACCATCACGAACGTGCCGCGCTGAACGAGGGGCTTCATCGGCTTGGTGAGATCTCCGTCGCGCACATAACGCACACGCGTACGGTGGCGGACCATCTGGTCGATATCCGGCCGGTTCAAGTTCAACACTTGCGACGCGACGGTCAGCACCTCGTCGGACCACACGGGCAGACCGAAGCCGGGGGGAAATCTCAGGTCGGTCTGGCCGCCGCTGAGCGTGAAGGCCCGACCCACAGGACGGTGTAGGCCACTCTGCGGCTTTCGCGGCCAGGACAGGCTCGAGTGGCATTCGAACTCCATCGAGTCCGGCGTTTCCCCGTCCTCTCCGACGACGTCCATCGAGTACCCGGTCAGCCAGAGGAGCTCCGGCGGGCGCGAGCCGAGTAGCTTCACGGCGCGAGTGTCTATCGGACCGGTCATCGACTTGTAGATCTTGTCGACGTGCATGGCTCCGGTGAGGACCACGAGCTCCCTCTCCCTGGGATCTCGCTGCTGCGATTCGTCGGCGCTGGGTGCCGCAGCGGCGTACGCCGGCTCGCCGCTGGAGACGAGCGCGAACACGAGCGGGATTCCGAAGGCCAGTGGCCGCCACCGCCGCCGAGCGCGAGGCTGCTGCAGGGGGAGTGGGCTGGGGACGAAGCGCTCGACCTCTCCGGGAGGAACGAGGTCTCCCCTGGACCCGGTGAGAGTCCGACGAGGTTTGGCTGTCTTCATGCTCGTCCTTCCGACCACGTCTGTCGTCGAGGAAGGCGGCTGTTGCCGGGGGGCTCCTGGCACTCGGTCGGTGATCGAATGCCTTGGCTCGGTTCGCCGTGCCCAGAACGCCACCGAGATACGATCCTTGTACGCATCCATCCGAAGAAGTGTCAAGATAGAAACCAAGGATTCCTATCTCTACGAGAACGTCCCCGGCGGTGTGCACCTCCAATCCCTTTGGTGCGCGGATCCTCCGGGGAGATTGCCGTCGAGCCCTCTTCCGCATGTCCGAGGGCCACAGCGGCGCATCCGAGACCGTGGCCGGGGGGCTCCGACCCTCGCGGCTCGCTCCGCTGGAGCTTCGAGGCCGGCTCCCGGCGCGTCGTCGAGCAGCGTCGCGCCAGCTCCTGTCGCGAGCTGAACGGGCCGGCGCGGCGGTGCCGAGTGCGGGGGCGAGGGGGCGGCTGGACCGCCCCGCTCGCCTCGCCGCGAAGTCGGCTCTACTCGCAGTCGAGCGCGATGATCTCGCCGGTGGCGGGATCGCGCACGCCGATGCAGCCGGGCGGGACCTGGCCGTCGCCGGTACCTCCCGTGCCGGTGCCGTCGTCGACGGTGCCGTCGTCGACCGGATCCGCCTGGAACAGGCCGCCCAGCAGCGCCGGCTTGCGGTGGTGCCGGCCGAGGTCCAGGCCGAAGGCCACCACGCCGATCTGGGTAACGACGCCGTTGCGCGTGGAGGTCATGCCCAGCACGTCACCCAGCGACATGGGCTCGTCCGCCATCAAGGTGAAGCCCACCTCCTGGACCGGACCGGCCGAGCAGGGGTGGTGGCCGTGGTGACGGTGGTGGCGGCAGTCGTGGCGCGGCTCCATCGACACGATGGCGCCGAACTCGGCGCCCATGGTGAGCCAGGGGCGGCGCTGGGGATGCACGATCATCCTCATCCCGTTCGGATCGTCGGGCACCACCGACAGACCGGCGGGCAGGCCCTCCATGCCCATCGAGACGAGCACGTGGTGGACGCTCGCCCTCGGTCCGGTGACGGTGGGATCCAGCGAGACGACCATGTGGATGCCGCCGGCGCCGTCCTCCTCGGCGACGACGTCGCCGAACTCGGCCTGGGTGCCGCGGAAGAGTTCCACGTCCAGGGAGAACACGCCGGATGCCGGACTCTGGGCTGCGGCCGGCGCCGCCACTGCCAGCAGGCAAAGGCTGAGCAAGGCCCAGCGGCGAAGCGATGCGGGATGGAACATGAGAGCACTCCTGTGTCGGTGCGCCCCCACTCCCCCTCCCGAAAAGTGGCGGTTCTTGCGATTTGTAACGTGGATCACATCGGCGCTTCGAAACGCCAGAATTGTGATCCAGATCACATTCCCGTGGGCGCTGGCGGCGTGCGCAGCGCTGCCAGCGCCTCGGGCGGGAAGTTCACCCGCATGGCGCGGGCGAAGGCGGGCCGCGCAGCGATCACCTCCCCGTAGGCCCGCAGCGGCTCGGAGAGCGCGATCCCGCAGAACTGTGCCCAGGACAGGCAGGACACCAGCAGGATGTCCACCGCCGTGAAGGCTTCGCCCAGCAGGTGCGGACGCCCGTCGGCCAGGCGCCGCTCGATCTCGGTCACCTGGCGCACGAAGTAGGAGCGGGCCGCAGCGCACGCCGCCGGCGCCTCGCCGTAGAGATCCGGCAGGCCTTCGTGGCGGCGCAGCACGTAGAGCGCGGTCGCGTCCAGCTCGGTCAGGATGAAGAAGGCCAGCTCCTCGTAGGCGGCCCGCTCCGGCGTGCCCGGCTCGGGCGAGAAGGCGCCCCGCTCGCGGTAGCGGTCGGAGAGGTAGAAGAGGATGGCCCCGCTCTCGCCGATCCGGATCTCGCCGTCCTCGAGGAAGGGGACCTTGTGGCGGCGCGTCCAGCGCACCAGCTCGGGATCGTCCATGCCCTCGCTGCGCGGCAGGATCGCCCGCGTCTCGTAGTCGAGCCCCAGCTCGAGCAGCAGCCAGTGCGGGCGGATCGTGCGCGAGGTGCCGATGCCCCACAGACGGCGGCCGCTCAATGGGGCGGTCCCCCCAGCGCACCGCTCGCGCGCAGTGCCGCGATCTCCGCCGGCGAGCAGCCGGCCTCGGCGAGCACCTCCTCTCCATGCTGGCCGATCGTCGGCGCCGGCCGCGAGATCGCCGACGGCGTGCCCTCGAAGCGCTCGGCCGGCCGCGGCTGGCGGATCCGGCCCACCACCGGGTGCTCGTCCTCGACGAGGATGCCGTTCGCTCGCACCTGCGCGTGCTCGTGGAGGTGGTCGCGGACCAGCACCGGGCCGCAGGGAACGTCCTCGCGGTCGAGCGCCTCGAGCCACTCGTCGGTGGTGCGCGTCCGCAGCACCTCGGCCATCAGCTCGAGCCGCTCCTTGGCGTTCGCGACCAGCCCCGCTGCGCTCTGGAAGCGCGGGTCCTCCAGCCACTCGGTCCGGCCGGCGGCGCGACAGAAGCCCTGGAACTCGCGCAGCGCCACCGTCGACGCAATCATGTGTCCGTCTGTCGTCTCGAACACCAGGTCGCGACGGGCGACGGGCTTCGTCCGCGGAATCCCCTCGCCCACGTAGGTGTGGTAGGCCATGCCCTCGGGCCACACGAAGGCGATCACGGCGTCGAGCATCGACAGGCGCAGATGCTGGCCCTGGCCGGTCCGCTCGCGAGCTAGCAGTGCGGCGGTGATGTTCTGGGCGGCGGTGAGGGCCGTGACCTTGTCGGGCACGATCACGCGCACCAGGCGGGGCGGCCCGTCCGCGCCGCCCTGGATCTCGCACAGTCCGCTCATTCCCTGAACGAGCGGATCGTAGACGCGTTTGTGGGCGTAGGGGCCGGTCTCGCCGAAGCCGCTGATCGACACGTACACCAGGCGCGGATTCCGCGCGCGCAGCACGTCGGCGCCGATCCCCATCCGCTCGGCCGCGCCGGGACGCTGGTTCTGGACGAACACGTCCGCGCGTTCCGCGAGCTTCAGCAACGCCGCGACGCCACCGGGCTTCTTCAGGTCGAGAGCAAGCGAGCGCTTGCTGCGGTTCACCGTGGCGAAGGTCGGCGAGAGGCCGCGCGCTCCGCCCATGTGGCGCAGGATGTCGCCGGCGGGAGGCTCGACCTTGATCACGTCGGCTCCCTGGTCCGCCAGCACGCGCGTCGCGAGCGGACCGGAGATCACCTGGGTGAAGTCGATGATACGGAAGCCCACCAGGGCGCCGGGCATCGCGGTCTCCTCGGGGTCGGGCATCTCGACCGGTCGCGTCGAGCGCCCGTGGATTCTACCCTGCGCCCCCCGCATGGCGGCGAGCGAAGGAGCGGTCGGCATGGATCCGGGCAGCGAGGGACCGCGCGAGCCGCGCGGCGTGCACAACCCGCGGGTGATCGACCTGATCACCGAGGACGAGGCCAGCGGCGAGGTCGTGCTCGTGATGCTCGAGGAGCGCTCCTGGGGCAGCGACCCCGAGCAGATGCGCCAGCTCGAGGCCAAGTTCAACGCCTACCTCGAGTACGTGCTCGGCGGGCACATGGCCGTGCAGTATCCTCAGTACGCCGACCGCCGCGTCCGCTTCCAGCTCGACTGCGCCGAGAATCCACGCCCCGCCGACGGCGCCTTCTTCACCGCCATGACCAACTTCGCCGCCGGCGAGGCGATTCGCCTGGTGATACGGGTGGCGACGCCTGCGCGTTAGTTGGACCCGTTGTCCCCACGGCTGCCGGGGAACTCGGCTGGTCGTCCCTGGCCGAGAGCAGCGCCCGCTCCGCCGTCGATCGGGATCGCGACGCCGGTGATGAAGCCAGCGGCTTCGGAGCAGAGGAAGAGCACCAGGGCCGCCACCTCATCGGGCTCTCCCACCCGGTTCATCGGGTGCATCGCCGCCTGAGCCTGGCGCAGCCGCGCCTCGTCGCCGCCGAAGAACTCCATCGCCTTCGGGGTGACGATCACACCGGGGCACACCGCGTTCACGCGCACGCCGTGCTCCACGAACTCGAGCGCCGCCGCCTTGGTGAGCCCGACCACGCCATGCTTCGAGGCGTGGTAGGCCGGGAGCCCGGGATTGCCGCGCAGGCCGGCCATCGAGACGTTGTTGACGATCGCTCCGCCTCGATCGCGCATGGCGCGAACCTCGTGCTTGAGGCAGAGGAAGACGCCGGTCAGGTTGATGTCAAGGGTGCGCTGGAAGGATTCGAGGCTCGCGTCGATGATCGGGCCCGGGTCGCCTGGAACCCCCGCGTTGTTGAAGGCGCAGTCGAGCGCGCCGTAGCGATCGACTGCACGAGCGATCATGGCCTCCACCTCGTCCTCGCGCGTGACGTCGGCGCGGGCGAAGCAGGCCTCGCCCCCGCTCTTCGCGATCATGCGCACCGTCTCCTTGCCTCCGGCCTCGACCACGTCACCGACCACCACCCGCGCCCCTTGCGCTGCGAAGGCCAGCGCAGCGGCGCGACCGATGCCGCTGCCCGCGCCCGTCACCACCGCCACCTTGCCCTCGAATGGAGTCACGGCCAGCTTCCTCCCCCTGGGGTACGAGATTGTGGACTCGAATTGTGGGCTATTCACGGTTCAAAAGGCAAAAATCAATCCGATTAATAGATTTTTTTAGGATTAAAATGGACATATTTCGCAAGTACGGGAGCCGTCGCAAGAGACCGGTGGCGGTGGGAGGGGTCTTGGATCTCGGGCACGACCTTCTGCTGGACGCCTATCGCCGCATGCGCACGATCCGCGTCTTCGAGGAGAAGCTCGAGGAGCTGGTCGCCGCCGGGGCGCTCGCCGGCTTCCTCCACCTGTACGCGGGCCAGGAGGCGGTCGCGGTCGGCGTTTGCGCCCACTTGGATGAGCGCGACATCGTGGCCTCGACGCACCGGGGTCACGGGCACTGCATCGCCAAGGGCGTGGATCTCGGTGGGATGATGGCGGAGCTCTTCGGCCGCGCGACTGGAATCTGCAAGGGGCGGGGCGGCTCCATGCACATCGCAGACGTGGACAAGGGCATGCTGGGTGCCAACGGCATCGTGGGAGGTGGCATCGGTCTCGCCACCGGCGCCGCCCTCTCCGCACAGATCCGGCAGACGGGAGGCGTCGCCGTATCGTTCTTCGGCGACGGCGCCACCAACGAGGGCTCCTTCCACGAGTCGCTCAACCTGGCCGCGATCTGGGGTCTCCCCGTCGTCTACGTGATCGAGAACAACGGCTATGGGGAGTTCACGCCCACCGAGTTCGTCACCCCGGTCCGCGATCTGGCGACCCGGGCGAGCTCCTACGCGATGAACGGAGTCGTGGCCGACGGGAACGACTTCTTCGACGTCTACGAGAAAGCCGGCGAAGCCTTGGAACGGGCGAGACGTGGCCAGGGACCGACGCTGCTCGAGTGCAAGACCTATCGCTACTACGGACACTACCTGGGCGACCCGATGGCCTACCGCACCAAGGAAGAGGTCGAGCTGTGGCGCCAGCAGCGCGATCCACTCGATCGTTTCGAGGAGCGGACGGTGGAAGGCGACCTGGTGGAGCGCGAGGAGCTGCGCCGCATCGACGCCGAGGTGCATGCCGCCGTGAACGCCGCGGTCGAAGCCTCGGAAGCGGCGCCCCATCCGCGGCCCGAAAGCGTCCTCGAGGACGTCTACACGCGCTTGTGAGGAGGTGAGGGATGGCCCGCAGGCTGACCTTCGGAGCGGCGGTCCGGGAAGCGCTGGTGATCGCCTTCGAAACCGATTCGAACGTCATCTTGATCGGCGAGGACGTCGTCGGCGGAGGCGGTCGCGACTGCGATCTGGAGCAGATGGGCAGCGTGCTCGGATACTCGCTCGGGCTGGCCGCGAAGTTCGGGCGGGAGCGGGTGCGCGATACGCCGATCAGCGAGTCAGGCCTCCTCGCGTGCGCCGTGGGGGCCGCGGCGACGGGGTTGCGTCCGCTGGCGGACCTGATGTTCATCGACTTTCTCGGCTTCGGGCTCGACCCGCTGCTCAACCAGGCCGCGAAGCTGCGTTACATGTTCGGGGGCAAGGTCTCGGTCCCCCTCACCGTCCTCACGATCACGGGGGCGGGAATGCGCGCAGCGGCGCAGCACTCCCAGTCGCTGTACTGGATCACCACCGGGATCCCCGGCCTCAAGACGGTGATTCCCTCGAATGCCGCAGATGCCAAGGGACTGCTGCTCGCCGCGATCCGCGACGACGATCCGGTCGTGTTCTGCCAGCCGAAGGCGATCCTCTTCGCCAAGAGCGAGGTACCCGAGGGCGACTACACGATCCCGCTGGGCGAGGCGCGCGTCGCGCGCGAGGGCTCCGACGTCACCCTGATCGCCTTCGGGGCGACCGTCGCCACCGCGCTGAAAGCGGCCGAGCAGCTGGCCGCGGAGGGAACGAGCGCCGAGGTGGTCGACCTGCGCACGCTCCAGCCGATGGACGAGAACGCGATCCTGTCTTCTCTCGAGAAGACGGGTCGTCTGGTCGTCGTCGACGAATCCACACCCCGCTGTGGCATCGCCTCGGACGTCGCCGCCCTCTGCGTCGACCGAGGCTTCGATTTCCTGAACGCGCCCGTGAGGCGCGTGACGGCACCCCACTCCCCCGTGCCCTTCGCCGCTCGGCTGGAGGACGCCTTCGTGCCCTCGGCCGAGAAGGTGGTGGCCGCCGTCCGCGAGATGAGCTGACCCTCGTTCATCGTTCACACCCCGAGGAGCCCCACCCTGCCGATCGCGATCCGGATGCCCAAGCTGGGTATGGCCATGGAAGAGGGGGCGGTCGTCCTCTGGCCGAAGAAGATCGGAGACCGCGTCGAGCCGGGAGAGACGGTCGTGGTGATCGAGCACGACAAGGCCGAGGCCGAGGTCGAGGCCCGTGCCCCCGGCTTCCTGCGACACGTCTACGTCGACGCCGACCCGGACGAGCGCGTTCCGTGCGGCACGCTGCTCGCGGCTCTCACCGAGACGGCCGAGGAGCCCTTCGACGCGGAGAGGTTCGGGAGCTCCGCGGCACTGCCGAGGGCCGCCGTGCGACCTCGGGGATCCGACCGGGCTCAGACCCCGGCTCCCGCGCCGAGCCCACCGCTCGGAGCGGGTAGGCATCGCCTCGGCGACGCGCCCGTCGCTCCGGCTGCCCGGGCGCTCGCGAAGAAGCTCGGCCTCGACCTGACGCAGGTGCCCGGGGGCGGGCCGGGTGGTCGCGTGCGGAAGGAGGACGTCGAGTCGTGGTACGACGCCCATCGCACCCAGGCGGAGCCCGGGGCAGCGATATCCCTGGAGGCATCCGTGGAGGGTCGGGGTGACCCGGTCCTGATGCTCCCCGGATTCGGCAGCGACGCCTCCGCCTTTGCCCTGCAGACGCCGGTGCTGAGCCGGACCCGGTGCGTGCGGGTGGTGTACGCGCGCGGAGTGGACGGCCCGATTGCCCGCGACGAAGAGGGCTACCCGGTCGCGGCCCTGGCTCACGACGCCGCGGCGTACCTGGAGGACCCGACCCACGTCGTGGGGGCCAGTCTCGGCGCGGCTGTGGCGATCGAGCTCGCTCTCCTGCGACCCGAGAAGGTGCGCTCGCTCACGCTGATCACGCCCTTCGTCCGCGCCTCGGCGCGTCTGCTCGCGGTGATCGAATCCTGGCGCCGCGTGGCGCGCCGCGCCGATCCCGAGACCCTGGCGCACCTGCTGCTCCCCTGGCTCTTCTCTCCCACCTGTTTGGCGGACGACGCGCGGCGTAGCCGACTGCTGCGGGGTCTGACGCAGATGGCGGCGCGCGTGCCGCCGGCCACGCTGGATCGCACGGCTGCCGGCCTGCGCGCCTGGTCGGGCACGCGCGAAGGCGACCTCGGGGAGCTGCGCCGGCCGGTCCTGCTGATCACCGGGACCGAGGACCTGCTCGCTCCCGACGCGGGCGCCCTGGCCGGCTCGATCGCCGGATCGCGCGTCGTCGAGGTCTCGGGAGCCGGGCACGCCGTGGCCCTCGAAGCCCCCGAGGTCGTCAACGATGCGCTCTCCGCGCACTTTGCCGCCGCTCTCGGGTAGGGCGGCGCAGGAGACGAGAGCATGGTGGAATTCGCCGCATTGATCCCGCAAGTCGGACTCGACCTCGCCGAGCTCGCGAACCGCGCGAGGGTCGCCGAGTCCTGCGGCTACCGATCGGTGTGGCTTATCGATCACCTCTGCGCACAGCCGAGGATCGAGACACCGATCTTCGAGGCGTGGACCGCGGCGACGGTACTGGCCGAGCGCACGGAGCGGATCCGCATCGGGCACCTCGTGCTCTGCAACTCGTTCCGTCACCCGGCGCTGCTGGCGAAGATGGCGGCCACTCTCGACCACGTGAGCGGGGGACGCCTGGAGCTGGGGCTCGGCTGGGGCTCGGTGGCGGAGGAGCTGCGGGCTTTCGGGATCGGCGACGAGCCGCCCGCGACACGGTCGGCGCGGCTCCGCGAGACGCTCGAGATCCTCCCCCAGCTCTTCACGGGGGAGCCCGTGGACTACCAGGGCCGCTTCTACACTCTGCGGGGGGCGATGTGCCGACCGCGTCCGCTCCAGGATCCGCTGCCGATCCTCCTGGGCGGCGCCGGGCCCAAGCTCACGATGCCGCTCGTGGCGAAGCACGCGCACTGGTGGAACTGCGTCGCCAGCGGTGTCGATCGCCTCGCCGAGCTGATTCCGTTGGCGGGCTCCGCGCGGATCTCCGTCCAACACCCGATCGCCGTCCTCGACCCCGTCCGAGACGGAGAGGCGGAGCGCGCTCGCGCCCTGCGCCGCTTCGCCGGCTGGGGAAGCGCGCTGGTGGGCACGCCCGACGAGATCGCCGAGGAGCTGGTGAAGGAGGTGGCGATGGGCGCCGAGCTCTTCATCTTCGCCTTCTCCGGCGGAGGCACGCCCGATGCGCTCGAGCAGTTCATGCGAGACGTCGCGCCGCGCGTGCGATCGGCAGCTCCGAGCAGCAGAACGCGCGTGAGCTGAACCCTCGCGGATCGAGACCGGCCTTCTAGCCGGCCGCCAGCTCCAGCACCGTCTCCACCGCCGGCCACAGGTCGTCTTCGGGGATGTTGAGCGCCGGGAAGAAGCGCACCACGTTGCCGGCGGTCACGTTCACCAGCACCCCGCGCTCGATCGCGCGCAGGGGGATCGACGCGGTGCGCTCGGCGTCGCGCAGCACCAGCCCCTGGAGCAGCCCGCGACCGCGCGCCCCCAGCGCCCGCTCGGGATTCGCCGCCGCCCAGCCGGCCAGCTTCTGCTGGAGCCGCGCTCCGACCTCCGCCGCCCGCGCCACCAGCTTCTCCTCCTCGAGCACCCGGAACACGGCGTTCGCCGCCGCGCAGGCGAGCGGATTGCCGCCGAAGGTGGTGCCGTGGTCGCCGAGCGCCACCGTTTCCGCGACCGCCTCGGTGGTGAGGAAGGCCGCGACCGGGAAGCCACCGCCCAGGCCCTTGCCGAGGGTCATCACGTCCGGATCCACGCCCTCGTGCTCGCAGGCGAACAGCGTCCCGGTGCGCCCCATGCCGGTCTGCACCTCGTCGAAGATCAGCAGCGCGCCGCAGGCGTCGCACAGCTCGCGTAGCCCGCGCAGATAGCCGGGGCTCGGCACGTTCACGCCCCCCTCGCCCTGGATCGGCTCGACGATGAAGGCCGCCACGCTCGTGTCGAGGGCGCGGCGGGCGGCTGACAGATCGTCGAAGGGCACCACCACCTGTTCGGGCATGATCGCGGCGTAGGGATCGCGGTGCTTCGCCGTGCCAATCACCTGGAGGGCGCCGAGCGTGCGTCCGTGGAAGGCGCCGCGCGTGGACACGAAGCCGCGCCGGCCGGTCGCGCGGTGCGCCAGCTTGAGCGCGCCCTCGACCGCCTCGGTGCCCGAGTTGGTGGGGAAGGTGCGCGTGATCGGGGTGGGCGAGACCGCCGTCAGGCGGTCGATCAGGTCGAGCTGGGGCAGCGTGTAGAAGATGTTCGTCGTCTGCATCAGACGGCCCGCCTGTTCGGCGATCGCCCGCACGAGCTCGGGATGGGAGTGCCCGATGCAGGTGACCCCCCAGCCGGCCATCAGGTCCACGTACTCGCGTCCGGCGACGTCGGTGACGCGCGAGCCCGTGCCCTTCACCAGCGCGACGGGATGCCGCTTCACCACGGGCAGGAAGTGAGCCGCCTCGCGCTCGCGGAGGGTGTCGAAGTCCAAGGGCCGGGCTCTCCTTCGGGTCTTGCGGGCGGCACCATTCTATACTCGCGCCTCGTGAGCTCCACGCCCCCCGACGTGATTCTGCTCCAGGGGATCCAGGTGCCTGCGGCCCTGGGCGTCACGGCGGCGGAGCGGCGCATGCGCCGACCCGTGCTGCTCGATCTGGAGATCGCCCGCGACCTGCGCGGGGCCGGCCACAGCGACTCGATCCGGCACACGATCCACTACAAGCGGGTATTCGAGGTCGTCGAGGACGTCGCGGGGAACCAGGAGCACAAGCTCGTCGAGGCGCTGGGTGACCGCATCGCCCGCGCCGTGCTGGCGAAGTTCGACGCGGAGCAGGTGGTCGTGACCGTGCGCAAGCCAACGCCGATCGCCGGGGTGCTCCAGTACGCTGGCGTCCGCATCACGCGCCGACGGCAGGACGTGGACGGAGAGTGATCCGGGCAACACGGCGTCAACCAAGGGGAAGCGATGCGGTCGCGAGATTGGTGTTACCATCGCCCGTCGCGCCCTCCAGTTGACAGTGCGAGCGTCCGAAGGACCGAATGCCCCACTCCACCTCCCCCTCGACTCCCCTCGTGCCCCCGCCGCGTCGCGAAGCCGAGCGGCTCGTGGCACGCGCCGTCGACGAGGGTCGCCTCGAGCGCGCGCCCGCCGAGTGGCTCGCCGCCGGCCTCGCCGACGCGATCGTGCACGCCGCGATCCTGGAGGGCGCTGCCGAATCGAAGCGGCGCGGCAAGGGCGCGCTGGTCAGCGTGTCGCGCAACGTCTTTCTCCCGCTCACCAATCTGTGTCGGGACCGCTGCTCCTACTGCACCTTCGCGAAGCGGCCGGACGACCCGGCGGCGAAGACCTACACCCTCGGCGAGGTGGAGCAGGCGGTGGCCGGCGCCGTCCGGGCCGGCTGCACCGAGGCGCTGTTCTGTCTCGGCGACAAGCCGGAGGTGGCCTACAAGAGCCACCGCGAGTGGCTGGCGGCGCGCGGCCTCGCCAGCACCGCCCAGTATCTCGACCAGGCCTGCGAAGTCGCCTTCGCCGGCGGGATCCTCCCGCACAGCAACGCCGGCATCCTCTCCGCCGACGAGATGGTGACCCTGCGCCGGAGCAATGCCTCCCTCGGCCTGATGCTGGAGAGCACGAGCCCGCGGCTGCGGGCGAAGGGCGCCGCCCACTACTACTGCCCCGACAAGGATCCGGCGGTGCGCCTGCGCATGCACGAGGAGGCCGGAGAGGTGCGGATCCCCTTCACCTCGGGCCTGCTGCTCGGGATCGGCGAGAACGACGCCGAGCGCGTCGACACGCTGCTCGCGATCCGCGACCTCGACGACCGCCACGGCCACATCCAGGAGGTGATCGTCCAGCCCTTCCACCCGAAGGGCGACACGCCGATGCGCGACGCCCTCCCGCTGCCGGACGCGTTGGTCGCGGGCTGGGTGGCGATGGCGCGGCTCGTGCTGGGGCCGGCGATGAACGTCCAGGCTCCCCCCAACCTGACTCCCGACCTGCTCGAGCTGCTCCTGCGCGCCGGAGTGAACGACTGGGGCGGGGTTTCGCCGATCACCGTCGACTTCATCAATCCCGAGGCGCCCTGGCCGGCGCTGCGTGAGCTGCGCCGCCGCACCGAGGCGGCGGGCCAGAGGCTGGTGGAGCGCCTGCCCGTGTACCCCGAGCACCTGCTCGGACGACCCGAGTTCTTCGAGCCGCGCGTGCGCGAGGCCGCTCTGGCCCGCGCCGACGAGTCCGGCTGGGTCCGCCGCGGACCCGACCGGGTGGGGGAGGCCGCCTGATGATCGAACGACTGCTCGCCCGCACCAGCCCCGGCGTGGCCCAGGTGCTGGACCGGGCCCTCGAGGGCCGCGAGCTCACCGAGCCCGAGGCAATCACGCTGCTCGGCACCCAGGGCGCCGACTTCTACGCGCTGCTCCAGACCGCCGACGCGGCGCGCGCTCTGGACAAGGGTGACGACGTCTCCTTCGTGATCTGCCGCAACATCAACTTCACCAACGTCTGCTACGTG